>NZ_JAUBOV010000032.1:37536-75245 GCF_036700405.1 Microcoleus sp. T3_D1 | reverse complement strand
CCCGCAACGGGCAAGATGCCCGTTCCACAAGAAATATGATGATTTGTGGGGAGTAGGGGTTGGGCTTCTAGCCCGCCTGTTAAACCCTCATTTATATTAGAAACAATCCGATTTTGAGCCAATCCTGACAGCAAAAAACCCATCAACGGCTGACACCGATCGCCACAAGCGCCATAAAATTCTCCCTGTATCTTATCGCCAGATGGTGGCCCCCACCAAAACTCAGCCATTGCCAGCGGTTTCAGATTGTGTACTGCCGCGTAGTGGAGCAATTTTGGGGCGCAACAGTCGCCGGTGCCAGTGGGAATAGAATTAGTTGGCATCAATGAGGAGATCGATCGCGATTTCCCCAAAAAATTCATCAGAGTGTAAGCCGCGTGCATTTGCGTCTGAAGTTCGCGGGAAAGTTCTTTTCGCTGCTGTTTTAGCGCCCGCATCCGTCCATCCGCAGCTTCAATTAATTGTTTGAGGGGCTGCAATGTTTCATCCCGCTGTCGTTTCAATTGTCTGCGTTCAATTTTCTCCAAACGGCTTTCTTGATTCAGTTGTTCCAGGGCAATTTCTAGTGTTTCTGCTGTGAGAGTTTGACACAGTAACTGGCGTTTTTCGTCTCGCTGCAGCTTGGAATTGCGATGCCGATCGCTCAAAACTTGTAATTGCACTTCAAACTCCCGAAATAAGGCTTCATACTCTTGCCGCTGCGGGAGTTGATTGAGTGCAATAAGTTCCTGTTTCATCGCCTCCAATTGAGTTAAGGTGCGGGCTTCATCGAAAGCAACTCGATCGCGTCCCGGAATCGGCGGCACCCACCCCTCAACAATGCTGCAACCCTTCAGCAGCCCGGAAAATGCTTTGAGTATCCCCTGTTCCCCCGAAGGCATCTCCACCAGTAATATGCCGTACATCTTCCCTTCGCGATCGTAGGAATCGTCAGCCGCCAGGTACTGCATCAAACCCCGCGCCAGATCCTCGGACATTCGAGTGCGCGGCAGTCTCAGCAGTTCGCCGCTTTGAGGACAACGGCCTTCGTACCAATAATTCGGCTGCGAGTCGATCGACTCCCAATGACAGTCCGTGACATCTAAAAGCGCGTGAAATTCTAACATATTAAATTTGGTTTGAAATCTGAATTAGGACATATCTGTTTGTATCCTGGATGCTTTCGGTTAATCGAAAATCGAAAATCGAAAATCGAAAATCGAAAATCGACTGACCGTATCTTACAGGGGTGTACCGAAAGTGGGAAGAGTGCATAATTTTATACCTACTAGAATTAAGTAAAAATGATTGGTCGCACCCAGCCTGATATGCTAAATTTGTTTCAAAACAGCAGCGAGATTAAGAAAAGCATAAGTTAATATATAAGACCGCAAGCTTGTTATCCCACTAAATTTTTTATGTGCAAGGCGTATGCCAGACCTCTCGACTTCGGCTCCAGAAAACTCCTCAAACCCCCAACCAGCTCTGCTGCCGCCGCTTTTAAGAATTTTTGCAGCATTTCCAGATTACGATCGGGGCAATAGATTGTACGCCGCAGGAAGGTACGAAGCGGCAGTCCTTTGCTACGGAAAAGCGGTTCAAATTAAGCCGGACTGGGCCAGGGCGTGGCTGAATCTGGGCAAAGCTTACAAGCAACTGCATTCCTACGCAGAAACCGTAGCCTGTGCCGATCGAGCTACAGCAATTAATCCCGAAGAATACTGGGCTTGGATGCTGCGCGGCACAGGGCTGTTAAGTTTGCAAAATCACTCAGAAGCGCTCGCGGCTTTCGACACCGCAATTCAAATCAATTCAGAAAAGCACGAAGCTTGGTATCAGCGAGGCAGAGTTTTAGAGGAATTGCAGCAGTGGGATGCAGCAGCAACCTGTTACAAAAAAGCAACCCAACTTCATCCGAATTTGCCCGCCATGTGGTATCGGCAAGGCAACGTGTTGGTTCAAGCGGAGCGCTACCCTGAAGCTGTGGCGGCTTTCGAGCGCGCGCTGAAACTCGTCCCGACTAATTGGGAAGCTTGGCTGAACCGAGGTTTGGCTTTGATGAAAGCCGAACGCTACGCTGAAGCAGTAACTTCTTACGATCGCGCCATTCAACTGCAACCACAAAATAGTCTGGCATGGTTCAATCGGGGCATTGCTTCAGCAAAATTGCACAAATATGCAGAAGCCGTGACAGCTTACGATCGCGTACTGCAAATGCAGCCCAATGACTGCGAAGCTTGGTTTTATAAAGGAATGGCCCTCAAACACCAGTGGGCCGACGCGGCAATTGCTTGTTTCGATCGGGCAATTCAAATTAATTCTTTGTATCCCGAAGCATGGATCGGGCGCGGTCAAACACTGTCAGAATCAAGAGATTTTGAAGGGGCGATCGCTGCATTTGACCAAGCCATTCAAATTAATCCAAATTTTCCCGAAGCTTGGCTGGGTAGAGGCATCGCCCTGGCAGGATTGGAACGCTACAAAGAGGCAATTATCGCTTACAGCAATGCCCTACAAATTGAAGGTAATTTTCTAGAAGCTTGGAACTTGCGAGGCGAAGCTTTGGAAAAATTACAGCAATACGAAGAAGCGATCGCCTGTTTTGATAAAGTAATCTCTCTGACTTCAGAAGCAGAAATTACATCAAAAGTAGGGTTGCAGCAAGGCGCCGCGCTGGAAAAATTGCAGCGTTACGAAGAAGCCGTCGCAGCTTACAACCGCGTACTAAAAATCGTGCCAGACAATTTTGAAGCTTGGTTGCAACGCGGCAACGCTTTGTCAAAATTGCAGCAGTACGAACAAGCTCTAGCATCATACGATCGAGCAATTACTATCTGGCCGGACAACTATCAAGGCTGGGTGCAGCGAGGTGTGATTCTAGGGGAAATGCAGAACTATTCCCAAGCACTCGTCGCTTTTGACCAAGTAATTCAACTCAAGCCAGACAACTGGGAAGCTTGGGCGCAGCGGGGCGACGTTTTGCAAAAATTGCAGCGAACTCAAGATGCCATTAGCTCTTACGGAGTCGCCCTCGAAATCAAACCAGATTACTACGAAGCTTTAGTCAGTCGAGAAGAATTGAGACTCAAGGGCGCGATGTCAGGAAAGTGGTAAGGGGAAATTGACAAAAATTTTTGAGTTGTGAAATTGCTTTGTTCTTCGTAACGCTGCGCTGGGGTAAAGTTTTAACCTGAACTTCCCCCTGCAAATAAGCTAATCCGCATTTAAATTGCATGGTAAAAGAAATTTTCACTCTTGTGGGGAGTAGGGGTTGGGAGCATCTCAGTTTTGTAAAAAGCATTTTTTTTATTGTAGTGCGAGCGTCCCCGCTCGCGTATTGTACAATACGCGAGCGGGGACGCTCGCACTGTAAATGCAAAACGGAGATGCTCCCGTAGGGGTTGGGCCGGAAAGTCCGCCCTCAACATACAATTTAAATGAACAACAATTAACAATCGAATTAAGTTGATTATGCGACAAAGATAGGGATTTTATAAGGCCAGATAACTTGTGATAAGCTGATGCACATCAGCTTAATATCATGTCCGATAGATTGACCATAATATCCCGGCAGCAGGGCGGGTTTTTGAGATTGTTAATTATTGGCAGATATTGTTGGTGAACCCGCCCCTACCTGATTTAAGGTAAGTGACAGGACATGATATAATTCTTACTTTTTTATATAGCATTACTCGGAAATCTCTGCTTCAAAACAGGCATTACCGGACAAGGTTTTTGCTCCTGTAAATTCTCTGGTTTGTTCCAAGTAAAAGGCCCTTTTTTCTCCGCCGCCATCCACAGCAAGCTTTTTGCTCGCGTCATCGCCACATACAGCAGTCGAAACTCTTCTGCTGTTTTCAAATAACCGGCTTGTTCCCAGGCTTCGCCTAGATTTGGTAAAGGATATTTTTCGTGCAAACTTGCTCGAATTTGTGCTCTCGCTACCTCTGCTAAAGTGAAATCTCCTAAAAATCGGGATTGTGGCAAAACTCGCAAATTTCCGGGGATGGTTTGTTCGTGCAGAAACGGCAAAAATACGCAATCCCAATCTAATCCCTTAGCTTTGTGCATGGTAATAATTGTTAGTTGACCTTTGCTGGTATAGCGTTCTTCTATTTTGTCGTCTGCATCCACAGGTTCAAATCTTTCGGAACTGACAATTTCGCTAAGTACGCCCAAAATATTGTGCATTGAATTGTTACCGGCTGTTTGGATTGCTACCCGTTCTGCTAATTTGTCGGCGGTGGCTAATTCTGTTTGGTCGTATTGCAGCGCTAAGGCTAAGAATGAAATGATTTGGTAGGGTGGCAGTTCTAAGCTAGCTTGCAGCAAACCGCAGCAAAAATAGCGACATTTGCGAACCGGATCTGACTGCTGCGGGTCTAGCGGGCCTGGGTAAAGGAATTGTTCGGGGCTAGTCGCAAAAGCATTGTAGTCTTGTTTGGGAATCAGTTGTCGATCGCTCAAAATCTTTAATGCTGCTTTCAGGTAGTCTGGAGAGTGGGGGCGATCGAGAAATTGCAGCAGTGTTAAGATTTCCCAAGGTACTTGAGAATGTCTGTCGCGTTCTCCCACATCTTCAATTTTAATCCCGTATTTCCGCAAATCAAAGCTTAATCCGTGTTTTTGAGGATTTTCTAGCACTTCTTTGATAAACTTACCTTGTTTGTTTTCCCGCACCAAAATAGCCATCGATTTCAGATTTTCTAACGGCATTTTTGCACTATTTTCCCCTCCGCTCGCTTCTTCGCCTGAATCGATAGCTTTTTCAGTTTTTGTAAATTCAAAATCGGCTGGTAAAAATTCTTCTACTAACTCAATTACCCGCTTGCCAATCAACTCAACTGTATGGTAAATATCGCGGGGAGTATGCAATTCTAAGCCTCGACCAATGGGAGCAGGATTTGCATTTTGCTGCGGGTCATCGCTGGGTACGGGCTTAATAGTTTGGTCGCGAAAAGGCTTTTCATTTTTCGCTAATTCCGAGCCATTTACCCATTGCAACATAAAGTTAGCCGCATCGATAATTACCTGGGTGCTGCGGCCTGCGCCGTCCATTGTCGCTAACTTATTCTCTACTTCGCACTCATCACAAAATTGGTTAAAATAAATCGGGTCGGCGGGAGTGAAAGTAGAATTAATCGCTTGATTTGGGTCGCCAACTCTGATAAAATTGGGAGGTAAAGTAGGACGATCGGGATCGATCGCCAATGTTTCCAAAAGCCGAGTCTGCAAAGGTGTCGAATCCTGCGCTTCGTCCTCAAAAACGGCAAATACTTGCTTTTGCTCGATCGCCCTCGCCTTCGGATTGTCCAACACCCGCAAAGCTGCTAAAATCATCTCGTCATAATCGATAAATTCCCGACTCCTCAACAAAGCCTGATATTTTTGATATAAACCCCCAGCTACTGCTAAAATCTCATAACCGTCCCCAGTATCAAGAGCGCTCATTTCTAACAACTGTTCGGGAAATAAACCCGAAGATTTCGCCTCGTGAATCACAGTTTTAGCTACCTGCGGCAAAATTTCCGTCCGCAAAACCGATTGTCGCCGCAGCCTCTCCGTTTCCTCTCCGTCGAATTGCTGTCCTTCCAACAAAACTTGATATCGACGGGGATTTTCAGCAATCCAAAGTTCTACACAGGTACGAATTAATCGGTGACTTTGAGTGGGAGTAACTAAGGTTGAATTTTCTAAATTTAAACCCGACAAATCGGGATGGCGCATCGCAATATTCAAAGCTAAACCGTGCAAAGTGTGCACCGCAAAACCGCCTTGCGATAAAGACAATTCTGCCAATCTTTCCCGAATTTTAGCTTTAATATTAGCAGCAGCCGATCGCGTAAATGTCACGACAATTAACTGGCGGCGGCTGTGAAGCTGGTTGCGGGCGATCGCAATTGCCGACGCAGCAGCCATTCCCGTAGACTTCCCGGCCCCCGGAACCGCCGAAACAGCAAGGGGGCCGCCTTGCCAATCCGCCATGTCCTGCTGGCCCGCACGCAAGCTTTCGCGAATTTTAAGGCAAGCTTGTTCTCGCAAAGCTGCGGCAACCCCTGATTCTGAAAGCGCTGAGCCTACATCCGGGCGATCGATACTGGTTGTCGATCGCATAAAATCAGAATCAAATTCATCAGTCATTATTACATCCGCGTTTATCTGCGTTCATCTGCGGTTAAGAATAAAAAAATCTGCAACCTCTACCGTTTCCATTTCGGTATCGGCTAAACTAACGCTATCTATTCGAGCTTAAATTAAAACCAGCATAAAATTCAATACCCAAGCCTTTTTTAGAGGAGTCACCCAAATGAAAACTCACCTCAAAATCAATTCCCCCCCGCACCCAGGGCTGTTTCATTCTCACCAAAAACGAGGTTTTTGTAGGGGTAGTGCCCCCGTGCCTACCCCCGCCACCAACCATCGCATGGGGGTTTCAGGCCAAAAGGGCCGGCACGGGGGCGCGGCCCCTACCAAGAATGAAACCGCCCTGCCCCCGCCCAAGCCAAACCCAAACCCAGCCCACAACAGCACAACTCGTTTTGCTGTTGCGGTATTCTTAACTTTATCTTCAACAATTGCTTTGCCTAGCTGCGGAGGAGCTCAAACGTCCAGCAGCCCTGAAAACCAAGTTGCCGCATCGGCTCCACAATCGGCACCAGCACCGGAGCCAGTAGCCCAAAGGTCAAAAACTTCTGGTGCATCAAAAAAAGCAGCAGAAACTCCCGCAACCCGTCCCCAACTGATTAAAAAAGCCCAACTCAGTGTAGTTGTCAAATCTATTGACGCTAGCACTAAATCTGTTACTAATATTGTCGAAAAAAACCAAGGCGATATCTTGGGTTTCCAAAATCAAAAGCCTCCGGATTCCAGTGTCCGCCAAACGGCGTCTGTGGAGATTCGCGTGCCTCAAGAACGGTTAGAAACTACTTTAAATGCTTTAGCAAAACTCGGAACTGTAGAGAACCGCTCTCTGATGGCTGAGGATGTTACCGATCAATTAGTTGACAGCGAGGCTAGACTGCGGAACCTCCGCAAATCGGAGGAAATGGTGTTAAAAATTATGGAGCGATCGGGTTCTGTCGGCGATGTGCTCAAAGCTGCTCAAGAGTTGAGCAATATTCGGGAGTCGATCGAACGCATTGACGCTCAGTTAAAAAGTTTGCGAAATCAAGTAGCCTATTCGACTATTAGCTTAACTCTAGAAGCAGCAGTATCGGCTCAACAAACTCAGGAACCTTCTCTAGGTTTGCGGGTACAGGAAACTTGGGGGAAAGCGACTCATTCTGTGGGTGAATTGACGCTCGGTTTGTTTGGTTTGGGTATTTGGCTGTTGGCTTACAGTCCTTATTTGCTGTTAATCGGGGCTGCGGTTTACGGCTTTAATCGATTTAAGAAACAGCATTCTGTTCCGCAAATTCAAGAACCGAAACCGCCTCAGTAGTCATTAGTCAGTAGTCATTAGTCAGTAGTCAGTAGTCATTAGTCAGTAGTCATTCCACCAACGTAAAATTTATGTATTGTGGAACGGCCGGAGAACCCGTTCTTAAAACCAACGACAAATAACAACTGACCACTGACAAATAACAACTAACAACTGACAACTAACAACTGACAACTGACTAATCATCAATTTGCCATCCATCTTTGGTATAGTCTTCATCCACAATCTTTTTGGGCCGCATCACCAGCACAACTCGCCCCAATAGCGAAAAATTCGGGGATTGTTCAAACCAGTGCAGTTCTAAATTGCCCCCGTTATCTGCGAGGAAATAACTCTCAGCATCCCACTGTCTTTGGGCTCGATCGGCAATAATCAAAACTTCTTCTACTTTGCCTTGCAGCGGTACCGGCAATTTATCGCTCATTTCCAAAACAGCCACCGGATCTTCAGCGTTCAAAATTACCTGCCATCCGGGAATCGCCACCCAAGCTCCGGCTCCAGAAAATTTTACCATTCGGAACGGCTCGATTTCCTCCGGCAAAGGCACTGCCAGCAAATCTGTCGTAGAAAGCGGCAATTTGCCCACAACCGGGACAACGCGCGGCAATTGTTCTTCGGTATCGAGCCTGTAGACAGGCAGGCGGGGTGCTTCCCGTCTCGCAACTACGGTAAAATCGACGAGCAACTGCTCGATTTGCGCCCTAGCGGTTTGGCTGCTAGCTAATTTTAAACCGCGAGCAATTAAGCGCGATCGCTCTTGCAAATCGCTTTTCTGTCTCGCTAATTGCCAGCATTGGTAAGCCATAGCATCGCCGGGAGTGTCTGTGAAACCTTGGGGGAGACTCCCGAAGTGCGAAAACTCCTTGATCGCTTTAGCAACTTGGCGAGCATCGTCAACATCCAAATTGTGGGTTAGCATCAAAGCAGCCGCCCCGGCCCGCTCTACTTGAGAGAGAATCCGAAACTCGTATAAGATATCGCTACCTTTTTTCAAGAAGTGCGATCGAACTTCCTCTGAAGCCCCAGCATTTACCATGCTGGTGTAAACTTGGGCTGCGACGCTTACTTGATTTTGCTGAATTGGCTCAAAACCAGTTTCTTCAAAAATCCTTTGAGAGTTGTAGCCAGCTTTTAGCAGTGCAGTGCAGGCCTGTCCCCACTCTACCCAAGTGCCTTCTTTGCGGCGGAGCGATCGAATTAACTTTTCGGCATCCACAGCATTGGTGGAGGGTGCAGATGCAGGAGGGGAGGAATCTTGCGGTGTATCAGTCATAATTGAATCAAAAACTCAGGCTAAGTTATGTGTAATTGGATACCGGCAAGGCTCGTGTCGCGGCAGAGCGATAGATTAATAGTAAGTGAGTTATGAGACTATTGTTACAGAATAGTTGCTCGCCTAAATTTACAAAGGGGAGTTTATCGTATTGTTATGGATAATGCCATTTCAGAGCTAGATCAAATTAAACGCCAGCTCATGACCCTACACAGACCGAAAAAGCCCAAAATGCTGGTAGTAGACGACGAGCCAGACAATCTGGATTTACTCTACCGCACTTTCCGACGAGATTTTAACGTGCTCAAAGCTGAGAGCGGAATTCGCGCCTTGGAAGTCCTCGGCATCGAAGGCGAGGTCGCCGTCATCATTTCCGACCAGCGGATGCCCGAAATGAAGGGAACGGAGTTTTTGAGCAAAACCGTGCCCCAGTTTCCGAATACGGTCAGAATTATCTTGACTGGTTTTACGGATATTGAAGACTTGGTGGATGCCATTAACTCAGGACAGGTTTACAAGTATATCACCAAGCCTTGGGACCCGAACGAACTGAAGATGGTGGTGCAAAAGGCGGCCGAGACTTATGAAATTCTCAAGCAGCGGACTGAGGAATTGGATCGCGCCCAAACTCAAATACAACTGTTAGCAACAATCATGCAAACGGCTGTGGATTATCCGAGTTTGGAAGCAAGTTTAGATCCAATTGCTACTGCTATAAGTGATAATTTTTTGGCGGACGCTTGCATTTTGCAACTGGTGGAAGGAAATGTTTTAATATCAGCCCAAGGCAGTCACACCACTGGTTCAACTGTGGAAAATTGGCTGGCCGACGATCCTCTGGTTCGAGAAGCAATTACCTCTCAAACTATTCAGGGTGCTGTGAATATTGGGCTCGACACCAACCTAGCGAGTTTGCCGCACTATCAGAAATCCGGCATTCAAGCTCACCTGACCATCCCGGTGAGTCACAAAGGTCGATCGATCGCCCTGATTTCCATGCAGTGGAAGCAACCTTGTTCCCTGCGCCCCGACGAACTCACAACAGTTCACCTCGCCGCTCAAGAAGTTGCTTTGGTATTGACGAGTTTTAAGGGTCATTAGTCATCAGTCAGTCGATTTTAGATTTTAGATTTTAGATTTTAGATTTACTTGCAGCGCAGTGAATCTTGGATCTTGAACAAAAGTCTAAAATTTTGGAATCTCCACGACGATTGTCGGGAGCTTGTACCTGTTTTTGGGCGGGGTCATCAGTCATTAGTTGTCAGTCATTAGTTATTAGTCGGCTCTCTGTCTTGAGTTTAAAATAATAGCAAACGAAGGATTCAAGACAAAATCTCGCGGATAGCTAATAATAAAAAGCATTAATGACTGGCGACAGCATGACATGAATGCACGGATTAATTATTAGTTCCGGCTGACCAATCACCTTTTCCCAAATCACCTTTTCACCTCCGCAATGACAAATTGCCAATGACTAATAACGCCGAACAAATTAAAACTATATTTAATCGAATTGCACCAGTTTACAACCAATTGAACGACTGGTTGAGCTTTGGGCAACACCGGATTTGGAAGCAAATGGCGGTGAAATGGAGCAGTGCGGGCCCCGGAAATACTTGTTTAGACTTGTGCTGCGGTAGCGGGGATCTAGCTTTGTTGCTGGCTAAACAAGCAGGGCCGACCGGTTGCGTATTTGGAGTAGATTTTTCTGCCGAACAATTAGCCGTGGCGGCCAGGCGCGATCGACCTTTTCTCACCCCTATAAGTCCGATTTCCTGGGTAGAAGCTGACGCCCTAGACTTGCCTTTTGCTGACAATTACTTCGACTGCGCCACAATGGGTTACGGGCTGCGTAACGTGACTGACATCCCCCGCAGTCTTCAGGAATTGCACCGCGTGCTCAAACCCGGTGCCAAAGCAGCTATTCTCGACCTCCACCGCCCCAGCAATTCCCTAATGCGGAGCTTTCAGCAGTTTTATCTAGACTCTCTCGTAGTGCCCATTGCTCAGCAATTTGGCATGACTCAAGAATATGCCTACATTAATCCTAGTTTAGAAAAATTCCCGATCGGCCAGGAGCAAGTCGCGATCGCCAACAAAGCCGGATTTGCCGCCGCCACCCACTATCCTATTGCTGGAGCTATGATGGGAGTATTGGTATTAGTCCGTTGACTGTTGTCAGTTGTCACTTGTCAGTTGTCACTTGTCAGTTGTCAACAGTTAACAGTTAACAGTCAACAATCAACAATTCCCAATTCCCAATTATTGATGAATCCGTCTGACATTTGGCTGTTGTTGGCCCCACCTGTAGTGGGAGGAATTATTGGCTATTTCACTAACGATATAGCTATCAAAATGCTGTTCCGCCCCTATCGAGCTATTTACATCAAAGGGCGGAAGTTGCCTTTCACTCCAGGCTTGATCCCCCGCAACCAAGAGCGCTTGGCAAAGCGAATTTCCGACACAATTATGGGTTCGCTGCTGACGCCACAGGAACTGCAAAACTTAGCGCGCCGCCTCCTGCAAACTGAGCGGATGCAGTCAATAATTCTCTGGCTGTTGCAGTTGGCGCTGGATCAGGTAAAAGCAGACGCAGAGCAAAAAACGGCTAAAATTCTCGCTAACATTCTGCGAGATTTGCTGGGGGAATCTGTGCCGCGAATTCTCAAAGTGTTGGCGCGCCGGGAAGATTTTTTAGAAGCTCAGCTTAATCAAATTTTTGACCAAGTTTTGCTGGAGATTCAGCTAACGGAAGCTCAGGCGGCTCAGCTTGCTGATTGGTTGTTGCAGGTAGTAATACCCCCGGAAGTGCTGCGGCAGGCTTTAATTGACTTTTTGACGGATCGCAATATTTCGATCATCGATGAAGGGTTTCGAGAAAAAACCAGTGGCACTTATTGGGTAGTAGCAAATTTGTTTGGTTTGCGGAACACTTTAACTCGGCTGCGGACTTTTTGTCTGGATGACAGAGAAGCCACAAATCAGCGCTTAGCAGAGTTAACTATTTCTTTAGGAATTCGCGGGCGAATTCAGGAATGGCTGCAAAATTTGTCGATGCAAAATTTACCGGTTTCGACTGTGAGACAGTTGCGAAAAACTATGCGCGACAGTGTTCGCAGCTATGTTCAGCAGCGGGGTACAGACGTACTTGAGGGGTTGAGTAAATCTATTGACTGGGAAAATATTTCGCGGTTGATTCTCAATCGCTTGCAAACTTCAGCGGTGATGAGCGCTTCCCTCGGAATTGTCAGCAAAGAACTGGCTTTGGTTTTAGAGCGTTATTTAGAGCGGGATTTAGAAAATATTGTAGCTCAGGCTATCCCGATTTTGAATATTGACCAGGTGATTGTCGATCGAGTCAAAGGTACTTCTCCTGAAGAGTTGGAGTTAGCTATTCAGGGAATTGTCCAAAGCGAGTTGCAGGGAATTGTAAATTTAGGAGGGATTTTGGGTGTTTTTGTCGGCTGTTTACAGACAGTTGTGATTTGGATTCAGCGATGATTTATTTCGACAGGTGTGAGCTCTTTGTTGTAGTCTAATATTCACTCTCTCTGGCGCACCCAGTACCAAAAACCCGGTTTTTCGCTAGTATTTGCTACCTAAGCCAGAGGATTTTTGGTAGAAACCCGGTTTTTGTGGCCCAATCCTAATTTACTTATTTTCTAAATCTATGCCAGCCCCCAATTCGGACGATCGCACATACATCCCAAAAAACCCCCGCAACCTCAGCCGCCAACAATACGAGCGTTTAACCGCAGAAATGGCCACTCCCTATCGGCCTCTGCGACAGTTTGTTTACGTAGCTTGTGGCGCTTCGGGCTTTATCGGCGGCTTGGTTTTCCTCGCTAAAATTGCCTCTGGCCGGGAAATTGGTTCTGCTTTGCCTAATTTTGCCCTCCAAGTCGGAGTTGTGGCCCTGATGGTGTTCCTGTTTCGCTGGGAACAGCGCGCCGAGGGCCGATCCCCGAAGTCGAAGTAACAAAAATTTACAAATCGAGACAAAAATCTATCTGAGGCAAGGAAAAGTTATAAATATAAAGAAATTATTATGAAATCGTGGTTTCCCAGCGATCCCTGTAATACTAAGAATGTGGCTTTAATTGGGGTCAGCAAATTTAAAGGCCCTAATCATAAACCGCTTGTCATTCGTTCAATTGGGGTCAGCTTTCATAAAGACCCTAAATATATAAAATAAATTTAAGCCCAGCGCCAGCCTTCACTGATAGAAGAGCTGGCGTTAGGCATTTTGCTAGGAGCAGGAAATTGGTAGATGTGTCACAGTCGAATTAGAAAAAGATTTTGGGAGATTTTACTATGAGCAAGTCATTTTTCAAAGGGCGGTGGACACTATTTTTAGCCGCAGGCGCGGGAATTGTATTTTACAGCAATGCTGCGGCGGCTGCCGAAAAGGTAGTGCTCAAATACAGTGCGATCCGAATGACTTTACCCGTCAGCGAATTAGAAATTTTTGCAGAAACTGGGAAAATGTCGCCCGCGTTAGAAATGCTGCTGGGAAAAGCAAAAAAAGACCCCGAAGCGGTTCGCAACAGTCTGACGAGACCAGTAAAAGTCAGTCAAAGCTTTTTGGATCGGACGCTTAACAGTAAGGTTGGGGAAATAATTCTTGATGAGGTGGGTCAGGTAATTCGCACTCCTTCTGGGAATGCCAATCGAGAAGCTTTGAGATCTGCCTTGGTGCTGTCTGCAACTAATGATAACGAGATTACAATGCTGGAAGCGATGAAGAATTATCCTACTCCAGAAGTTTATGTTGAGGGCGATCGCTTAGTTGAAGCTTACGGCAAACTTGTAGCTTTGTCAGAACAATTGGGCGGCGTTTCCGAACGGCTGCAAGACATTTTGAACAAGATTCGTCTGCCTCGATTGTAGTGGATTTGGTCAAGGACGGTTGATTGCTTCGAGCGATCGCAGAATATTCCTGAACCTGCATCTACAGGGGAGTTACATTTTTTTTGTGCAAAATTTGCCTAATTTTGACACGAGTTAAAAACAAAATCTAACTGCCGGCCAGCTTCAAACCAGACGGGAATCAGTCATTCCTAATTCTAAAATCTAAAATGTAAAATCAGATAACTTCGCTGTCAAATCTAGATCGGGATAGATGTTCGAGAGTTTACGAAAAGTTGCTCCTGAAGTATAGTAATCCTAAATGATTTGTGAGAAACAACCATAGTTAAAAAGCTTGGGAAAGTCAAATATTTGGAGATGAGTGACTAATTTAAATAGGGCTTGCTGGGCGTTGCTTAATTAGGGTATGAAAAAAATAAGTTGAAAAGGCAGAAGCTTTGTGGATACTGGTTTCTATGACTTGCATATTTAGCCTTTCATACCGTAAATCAGCAACGCCGAGAAATACTGTCCCCTGCAATTTGATGCCCGAAGTTCCGATCGACACTCACTCTCGACACTCACTATCGGCACTCACTTAGCATATTGGAGGGGATGCCAGCAGAATTGGGCTATAAAATTCACAAACCGTGACAATATTTGGTTTTAGGGTACTCAATAAGCCAAAGTTTCTAAAGTTTCCCGCAGATAGGAACGAACCTGCTGATCGATGGTGGCATTTTGCTGCTGACGCTCAAAATTGAGTTCTAGCTGCCAGCGTTGAAATCCTGAACTTGCGCCGATCGCGGATTTGAGACTGCCCCAGATTTCAGAATCTTCGCACAGCTCGATCGGCTCGGCGGCTTGAGGTTCTTGTGCGATCGGTAGATAATTCGCCATATTGTTATACCTCTGTTTTAATCCCCTGTAAGGATTGAAAGCTGACCTTGACACTCTCTATTATAGATTCTTCTCTCCAAAGAGCCAACCTAAAATCTCCACAACTTGCAATTAAAAATTAAATATTAAGACTATTAATAATCTCTATCAGAAGAGGGGCCTTACCTATTTTTTTCACAGCATACATCTGTACAAATTAAAGTAGCTTAAACTACAATTGTCCCCCTATTAATTTTTTATTTCACTTTTTTTCGATCGACTCTTCGGGTAGGGATGTAACGCCGTTGGTGTCAGCAGGCTTTGGGTTGACAACACTGCCGGCTGACGAATTGCCTATGCTGGATGCTGGCTCAATTGACTCTACAGGTGCAGCCACAGCGGCAGTTGTCTCGGCTGCCAAAGCCGGCAAAAGTCGATCGACTTGCCAAGGTGCGATCGTAAAATCCTGCCTAATTTTTTCTACAACATGAGGCTTTGTCGCTGCAAATTCTGATTCCGGCGTCAGCAAAACCGCCATGACACTAGCCGACACCTGCAAAAACAAATTGCTAGCTAAAAAAGCAGCAACTGCCAACAACAATCCAGCCACTCGCCAGGAAGGAGGAAAGGGAGCAACCGTTGCCGCGAGGGGAGCCAATCGGTAGAGTTGCCACAAAATTATTGCCAGCAAAACAGCGATAAAAAGAGCGATTCCTTGATTTAACTTAGTTTTAAACCGAGTCAGAAGCCGGTGCTGCACAGAAGTTAAATTCTGCGGTTTCACCGCCACAACTAAAATACTAAAAATGTAAAAAGGGCGGAACCACTGCATCCACAGCACAGGAACAATACCTGCTACAGCCACTAAAAACATTTCTAACCAGACAGGGAGCAGGGGAGAACCCACTGCGAGTCCCAGCAAGCACACTCCTAGGAATATCGGCAGTGCAGCCGCCCCAGAAAGATGAATCCACAAGAAAGGATCTGACCAAAAAGAACGCACTTTAAATAATTATGAGTTTTGAATTAGGAGTTTTGAATCTTGGATTTTGAGATTTTGGGATGCACTCTTGACTCTGAAATCCGATGCCAGGAGTAAATATTTAGCTATCAAACCGAGGACTTACAAGCAGAAATCTGGTTTATTTCGGTAATTCTTATTTGAGGGAGCGAATTTTAAATTTTAAGCAAGGGTAAAGACGATTAGGAAGTTCTTAATTCCTTCTTCCTTCTTCTTTCTGTCAACTGTCAACTGTCAACTGTCAACTGTCAACTGTCAGATGAGTTTGGGAGTATTGAGTGAAGAGAATAGTTGCGAGCGATCGGCAATTTGGTTGCGATCGCTCAAAAATTCTCTTCCCTCTCAACACTCACAACTCAAAACTATTGAGAGAGAGTCCGGCGTTTAGTAACCATCCGGTAGGCTTCAATCATATCGCCATCCGCCCAGTCGCTAAACCCGCTCAAAGAAATGCCGCATTCAAAGCCAGAATTGACTTCCTTGGCATCTTCCTTCATCCGTTTTAGGGAGTCGAGGACACCTTCATAAACGACATTGTTGCCCCGGCGCACCCGCACCTTACAGTTACGGATGACTTTGCCAGAGAGTACCATACATCCAGCCACAGCCCCGCGACCGATCGCAAAGACAGCGCGCACTTCGACTTGACCCAAAGGTTCTTCCACCAATTCGGGTTCCAGCAGGCCTTCCATCGCCCCTTGAATGTCATCCAAGAGGTTGTAGATGATGCTGTATTCCCGCACGTCTACGCCAGCTTGGTCAGCCGCGAGGCGAGCGTCGGTGGCCAGAGTAGTATTGAACCCGATAATTACAGCATTACTGGCTGCAGCGAGGTCAATATCCGTTTCTGTAATTTCCCCAGGAGCAGATAGCAGCAGTCGGAGTTGAACTTCTTTTTGAGGAAGTTGAGTCAGAGCGCCAACAATTGCTTCGAGGGAGCCTTGGACATCTGCCTTCAAGATCAAGTTGAGTTCCTTGAGAACGCCTTCCTTAGCTTGTTGAGAGAAGCCGCTGAGGCTGATCCGGCCGCCTTGCAGCAGGCGTGAATCTCGTCGGGAGGTAGCTCTTCCGCTTGCGATCGCCGCAGCTTCTTTTTCGTTTGCGAAGACATCAAACTCGTCTCCGGCGCGAGGAACTTCCCGCAGCCCTAGCACTTCCACCGCGAAGGATGGAGTTGCGTGTTCTACGCGATCGCCCCGGTCATCGATCATGGCGCGCACCTTGCCCAAAGCCGAGCCTGCGACCACAATATCGCCCACTCGCAGAGTGCCGTTCTGCACCAGCAGAGTTGCCACCGGCCCCCTTGCCTTGTCGAGGTGAGCTTCAATCACAGTACCCTTAGCCGGTCGGTGGGGGTTGGCGTTGAGGTCTTCCATTTCCGCCACTGTCAGAATCATTTCCAACAGAGTATCCAGGTTTTCGCCTCGGATCGCGCTGACTGGAACCATCGTGATATCGCCGCCCCAGTCATCTGCGACCAAGCCGTACTCAGTAAGCTCTTGCTTCACCCGTTCCGGCTGAGCACCCTCCTTGTCAACTTTATTGATAGCCACGACAATTGGCACTTTCGCCGCTTTCGCGTGGCTGATCGCTTCAATTGTCTGGGGTCGCACGCCGTCGTCCGCCGCCACCACCAAGATGGCGATGTCCGTAACCCGTGTTCCCCTAGCCCGCATCGCTGTAAAGGCTTCGTGACCGGGCGTATCCAAAAATACCACCTGCTGGCTCTTGCCTTCGTGTACCACATCCACGTGGTAAGCACCGATGTGCTGGGTAATGCCCCCAGCTTCTCCCTGAGCCACCTTGGTTTTGCGGATCGAGTCGAGCAAGGTAGTTTTACCGTGATCCACGTGACCCATAATCGTGACTACTGGGGGACGGCGTTCGAGGTATTCCAAATCCGCTTCGTCCAGCATCTCGATCACTTTGATAGCTGGGGCTACTTTTTCTGGGGTTTCCACCTCTACGCCCATTTCTTCGGCTACCATCCTCACCGCTGGAATGTCCAGGGTTTCGGTAATATTTACCGCAATTCCTTTAGAGAAAAGCCGCTTAATAATTTCGGTTTCGGGAACAGCCAGAGTAACTGCTAGTTCTTGAACGGTCATCGGCCTGCTCAGCAGCAGCTTTTCTGGACGTTCTACCTTAGCTTCGGCTGTTTTGCCCCGGTTGCCGCGTCCCCCGCTCGAACCTGAAGAACTTTTATCGTGAGAAGGGCCTGGTCTCTTATTTTTTCCGCTGCTTCCGGGTGCGCCCGGAGTTGGTGTTGACTTGGGTGCTGCTTGTCCCTTCGCTTTCGCTGGGCGGGCTAGGGACAGGCTGACCGTGACTGGTGCTGGCAGATCCAAGCCGTTTTCTAAGTCATCGTCATCCTCGTCTATGGGTTTGAGGCGAGAACGTTTTGCCTTAACAGCTTTGGCAGCTTTTGCAGCATCTGAGTTTTCGTCATCATCTTCTTCCCAAATGACCGATGTCTTTTTGGCAGGACGAGGGAGGGAGGGCCTTTCGAGGAGAGGAATCTCCAGCAACGGCGTATTATCTTCTTCATTGTCATCAGTGTCATCCCCTAGCGCTCCGGTGTCACCGCCGCGGCTACGCAGCCCGGTAGCTGACGTTGCGGGGGCAAGGCTCCGGCGCGGGCCACCGGGCTGGGGTCGAGCGGCCAGTGGAGTTTTGACTGGCCCACCAGCGCCTTCCCGGCGCGGTCTTTGCGCGTCGCGAGATTCGGTACCTCCCGGTGCAGGTCTGCTGGGGCGGCTCGGTTTAGCCGGCGCTTCCAGAGTTTCTGACTGTCCTGATTGCTCTTGCTCGGTTTTTGCAAGTTTGAGTACCGGCTTGTTTCCCAGATTTTGTGGGGTACGGCTAGCGGACTCGGACGCCCCTCTGACTGGCGGCGACGTGAGTTTTGCCGACGGCGCAGGGGGGGCGATCGGCGGTTGCTTGGTGCGTTCGGGAGCCTTTTCCGACGGCGGTTGAGGTGCCGCAGGTGCCTGAGCCTGAGCGGTTGTTTCCGGGGCGATCGCACCTACAGTTTCCGAAACTGTTTCTGACACTGTTTCCGACACTATTTCTGACGGAGCCGCCGACACAGCGACATTTGGCTTCGACAGTACAGGTCGATTGATATTCGGTTTAGCTGGAGGCTGGAGTTGTTGAGCTGCAGGCGACTTGGGAGGAGTTGCCACGGTTGCCGCCGGCTGGTTTTTGTTCTCCTCGTTCCCTGCAGGCTGGGAGGAGGCACCAGCCGGACGTACTTTTGGACTGCGTATTTCTAAAATTTGCTGCTTTTTTTGTTGGTCGTTAGGGTGAGGGCCAGATTCTCTCGATGGCGCTGCTGCTCTTTCGGGTGGAGCTGGCTTGCCGGGGGAAGAGTGGCTACTGGCTACGTATTTTTCCGCCGTTTTGCGAATGCGCTCTGCTTCGGATTCTGTAATTGTGCTGCTGTGGCTCTTGACTGAAATATTGAGCCGCTCGCATACTGCCAAGATGTCTTTATTATCCAAATTTAGTTCCCGTGATAATTCGTAAATTCTTACTTTGCCGTTGTTCATCCACTCTGCCCTCTTTTGTGCCAACCAGTTTTTACATTGTGATTTTTTGTGCTAATGACGACATCATTCGGTGTGATTGATTCAGTGTCAGGAATCGGGGTTTTGGTACTCGCTCAGCAATTTTATCTAGAAGATGCAACTCGCTGAAGTCTGCGGTTGAAGAATTCTCAAGTCTGTTTGGGAACTTGGAACTCCGAAGTCTGAGTTTTGGCAAAACCCACTCTCTCAAGCTTCAAAGTTTGCCTTTCCACCTTGAGGATACCTCTGCTAGTACCCTACCCTTATCTAATCTGACACAAATCTTTCCAGACTGGTGGGCAGATCGGATTGGGGTTTTATAGCTGGCGCTACCGGTAATTACTGGTAGGGCTGCCAAGAGGGTTTATACAGTCGATGCCGAACTATTGTCGGTTTTTCGTCCGGCTAGGCCAGAGTAAGATGTACAGTCAGATGTGGCTAAACGCTGCCAAAGTGTTTGGTACAGTTCGTCAGACACAGACGCTTTGAGCGATCGCCCAAGTCGATTTTTTTTCTGAGCTGCTTTGAGGCATTCTGCTTCCCGACAAAGGTAAGCAGAACGGCCCATGCCACGATCTAATTGTACCTGATGAGAAGGATAGAGCCTGACTACTCGCCAAAAAGCTTCCTTAGGAGCTATTTTTCGACAACTTGCACAGCACCGGTAGTTCGGTTTCATTTCTTGTCAGAGGGGGAGTAGGGGGAGAGGCAGGGCTGTTTCATTCTCGCTCCGGGGCAATCCCCCCGTGGTTGCCCCATGTCCCAAAGGCCTGTGAAATCGTCTGTGGGGGGGTAGGCATTCTTGGCACTACAAGAGTCAAAATAGCGGTTTTCCTGAGAATGAAACCGCCCTGGGGGGAGAGGAGCGAGTAGGGGACAAGTCCTCCTTGTCTCCCGAAGATAGAAAATCTTATGACAAGGAGTCAGAAGACAGAATTCAGAATTCAAAATACGCCATGCCTCAAGTCAGGGGTAAGGGTTACGGAAAGAATTTTTGGTGTTCCACGATTAAAATCGGGGGCTTTCAACCTCGATTCTCCATCCTGTCGCACAGAACCCATTCTGGATTCTGGCTGTTGAATTCTGAATTCTTCTTCGGTAAATGTCACCGTTTTTAGACAGCGGCTTCGGTTTCCTCCGTGGCGGCTGCCTCCTCTTGCTCAAATTCTGCGGTTTCCTCGTCGTAGTCGCCTGCTTCGTCTGCGTCGTAGTCGTCTGCTAGTTCTTCGAGCCTAGTTGCTTCTGCTGCCAATTTGCTGTCTTCGGCGGCGCGATCGTACTTAGCAATATCTTTGATATCGATTTTCCAACCGGTGAGGCGGGCTGCGAGACGCACGTTCTGACCTTCTTTGCCAATGGCGAGACTCAGTTGGTCTTCAGCGACCAAAATGTGAGCTCTCCTGCCTTCTGGAGCAACTAAACGCACTTCATCTACTCTAGCGGGACTCAGAGCGTTAGCAATATAAGTTGCTGGGTCTGGAGACCAGCGGATCACGTCGATTTTTTCGCCGCGCAATTCGTTGACTACTACCTGAATCCGCGATCCCCGCGCTCCGATGCAGGCTCCTACAGGGTCTACGTCGCGATCGAGAGTATCAACTGCTATTTTAGTCCGGGGGCCGACGTGCCGGGATGGCGGATTTGCCTCCCTGGCTACGGCGACAATCCTCACCACCCCGTCTTCTATTTCTGGTACTTCGTTAGCAAACAGGTAAACCACCAAACCTGCGTCGGCTCTAGAAACAAGTAACTGCGGCCCACGAGTTGAGCCTTCGCCTACTTTTTTGAGATAAACCTTGAATGTAGCGTTTGCCCGGTAATTGTCGTTGGGCAACTGTTCGCGCTTAGGGAGTTCGGCATCTACTTCGGGCTGACCGAAGCTGCTGGTAACTGCTAAAATTACCGACTGCCTCTCAAACCTGAGCACTCTTGCTTGAAGAACGGTTTCTTCTAAATCTTTAAACTCTTCTTGAATCATTTTGCGCTGTTGGTCGCGCAGTTTTTGAGCGAGAACTTGTTTGGTCTGGATCGCTGCCATGCGACCAAATTCTTTTTGATTTGGTGTTACGTCTACGAGCACGATGCTACCCGGTTGAGCTTCCGTGGCTACTTCTTGCACTTCGGAAAGTGAGATTTCGTGATCGGGATTGATGACTTCTTCGACAATAGTTTTGTTGGCTAAAACGCGGAAACCTTCTTGTTCGGCGTCTAGTTCTACATCAAAGTTGTCGAAGTATTCTTCGCTGAAGTGATCCAGTTTTTGGGTGCGGCGGTAGCGTTCGTATCC
The DNA here is from genome assembly GCF_036700405.1 of Microcoleus sp. T3_D1. NCBI lineage: Bacteria > Bacillati > Cyanobacteriota > Cyanophyceae > Oscillatoriales > Microcoleaceae > Microcoleus > Microcoleus sp. T3_D1. The sequence goes on along the minus strand of NZ_JAUBOV010000032.1, from coordinate 53,948 downwards.
TTTGAGCAGGGCTTCTCGCAAGGCTGCTTGGACGGCGTGTTTGGGTAAATTGCGTTCTTTGCTAATGCCTTCGACCATTTCTTTTAGTCCGGGCAGGGGAACCATTGACATATAAAACTCTCCTTTTTTGCTGTGGTAATAAGTAACTGGTAATCGGTAATTGGTACTTGGAAATTTTCGAGAAAGAGTGATGACAGAGGAGTGATGAGTTACTGAATAGGATTAAGGAAGCTAGGTGCTGTAACAATTTCTTTGTTGTTCCTATTCATCCCGCTGCTACAGATGTGATTGTTAAAAATTAACTCGCAGCCAAGCGTTTTCAGCTTGCTGCGAGGCAATCGCAAAACTCAAATCGGGCGGGCACAGGGGCACCGCCCCTACAACTCAACACTCAAAATTTCCCTTTACATCTCCTTTCCTTCGTCTAGTTCAACTTTGACAATCTGAGGGCGGGGAATTTTAACCTGTCGCCCTTTTTGATTGAGATAAACCGCTGTTTCATCCCGGCCCAGGAGTAGTCCTTTCCACTCTTTGATTCGCGAGTCCGGTTCGGTGGTTTTGGCTGTCACGGGGAAACCTTTAAAGGTAATAAATTCTCGATCGCTGCTGAGCAATCGGGATATTCCGGGACTGGAAATCTCTAGCACGTAGGCATCGGGTATGATGTCGGCTGCCTCTAACTCGGCATCGAGGGCTGTGCTCATGCGCTCGCAGTCGGCTAAACCCGTGTCTTGTTGGAGGTTGCGGATGTCTACCCGCAAGACGGGAGGATTTTGGTTGGTGTGAAACACTGCTCCCACTACTTCCAATCCCAGTGTTTCCGCAACGGGGGTAGCTAAGTCAATGATTTGTGGGATTAGGGGATGAGTCATATCGAATACTTAAGTTAAAACTCCTAAACTCGGACACGGCAAGGAAAAATTTGTTGTTGAGATTGCTTGGTTTTGAGGTGGTTTGATTAGGTGGCTGCGACTTTCGTCTTCAACTTTGGGACTTACCCAACATCCCAGCAGGGATCTCAAGCGGGGGGATTACCCCTACTAAATCAGTCCTCAACTTGCAAGTCAGACGCCCTGAGTTCTTTTCCTGCGACTAATGCAACAAAAAAAGTGGGCTTGACCCACTCCTAGGTAAAACAATTTCTTCCAAGAAGTTTGAGGACTTCTTCCGATCGAAGAGAGGCCTCAGTTCTCAGTTTAGCTCGATCGCCCGCCCGGTGACAAACCGATCGCCCTCGGCGGACTGTCCGAGGGCAGAAGGGGAGAGCTGACAGGGGGAATAAGGACGACTTCATCACCGTTTTGGAGTGGGGTGGGGCGAGGGCAAATTCCTGGTTGATACCCAAGCGGGTGCGATCGATCTGAGATGTTGCACCATTCTCGCTTAACAGGCTTTCCGGCCTGTTCCACAAGGAGTAGATTTTCTTGTGGAACAGGCCGGAAAGCCTGTTCCTAAAAAGCTTATTGACAATGGTGCAAGATGTGCGATCGCCCCTAGAACTGTTGGCGATGGTCACTCAGGCGTTCTAGGACTTGCGATACGGGAGTTTCTTTGGGAAATTCTAATTTCTCTTCGGACAAGCCCTCTGCTTCTTGATAGGCGGCCAAGAGTTTGACAGTGATGGTGATTGGTAGATTAGACATGGGCGATCGCCAGATTAACTATATATTGACAAAATAGCCCTACTAAGATTCACCCTAAAAAATCCCCATTACTAATGCTGAATAGGAAGCTCAATTACAAACTCTACCCCCCATTCGGGCGAGGAAATGCAAGTCAGCTTACCACCATGTTTTCGTTCTACGATCTCACGGCTAATAGACAAACCTAAACCTGTCCCTTTACCTACTGATTTAGTAGTAAACATCGGCGTGAATAAATGCTGCATTACTTCCTGAGTTATGCCAACCCCATTATCAGCAATCCGAATCACCACTCTGTCATCCTGAAGCATTTCAGTGCAGATCCGAATCTGTGGAGTGTCATTGCTCTGTTTCTTTTCCCCGCACAGCGGACAACTGATCGTAGACTCTTCTAAAGCATCAATTCCATTCGCCAATATATTCATAAATACCTGATTAAGTTGCCCCGGATAACACTCTACTAGCGGCAATTCCCCATACTCCTTAATCACTGCAATTCCTGGGAAACTTCCTTTAGATTTCAGTCTATGCCCTAAAATTAATAAGGTACTCTCTAGCCCATCGTGAATATTCACGGGCGTTAGGGCCGATGTATCCAAGCGAGAGAAATTACGCAGTGACATAGAAAGATTGTAAAGTCGCTCTGTTCCTAGCGCCATTGAATCAATAATTTTTGGCAAATCTTCAACAATAAAATCTAACTCAATCTCCTGGGACTTATCCTCAAATTCTGATGTCGAAGTAACGTTGTGCTGCTGGCAAAGCCGAGTCATCTCGATCAAATCGGCAATATATTCCTTGGCAATAGGGATATTATTGGAGATAAAACTAACTGGATTGTTAATTTCGTGAGCTACCCCAGCTACAAGTTGACCAAGACAAGCCATCTTTTCACTTTGAACGATTTGCACCTGAGCTTTTTTAAGATTATCCAAAGCTTGAGAAAGTTCAGCCGTTCGTTCTTCCACCCGTTTTTCTAACTCCTGCGCGAGCTGATGTAACGCTGCTTCTGCTGCGAGCCGGTCTTCAATTTCCCGTTTAAGAAGCAGATTTTGGTCTGCGAGAGTTTTAGTCAAAGAACGCAGTTTTAAATGGAGGTTGACGCGAGCTAACACCTCCTTTTGTTCAAAGGGCTTAGTAATGTAATCCACAGCCCCTAGATTAAAGCCTTTGATCTTATCTCCTATGTCAGAAAGAGCCGTCATAAAAATTACCGAAATTTCGTTCGTCAACGGACTTTCCTTCAGGCGATGGCAGGTTTCAAACCCGTCAATTCCTGGCATCATTACATCTAACAGAATCAAATCCGGCTGAGTATATTCAGCCTGTTCGATGGCAGTTTCGCCATCAGTTGCTACCAATATTTCCCATCCAAAACCCGCTAAAGCTTCAGAAAGCACGTCCAGATTGCTAGGATTATCATCGACGATTAAGATGCTACTTGTTTCAATATTTGCTGCCTTCATTCTTTTTCTATCCTGTGGGATGTAATAAACTCTTTTATTTTTTTCACCTGATAGCCTTGGGCTAACTGGCGCAGCTCAACAGCAAAGGACACAAATTTCTGATCTAACTTCTCTAGGTGCTCACTGCGCTTCACAAGTCCTTTCACGTTGCCTCTCATCGCCAGTTCAAATAAAAGTTCAATTTCTCCTGGGGGGGGAGCAACTACAGATTTCGATTCAGAAAGTGATTTAGGATCAGAGGAAAAGGGAATAGTGCTGATTTTTTCATGCTTTTGTTCCTCATATATCCATTCAAGTTTTAAATACTTTTGCAACATCTCAAATAGCTCTTCTGCCTGCACTGGCTTACCGAGAAAATCGTTGGCTCCCCTCTCGAAACTTTTATGTTGGTCGGTAGCAAATACACTGGCAGATGAAGCAATGATTGCCACATCTTTATAGTGTGACAAATTTCGGATACGGCGCATCATCTCAAAGCCATCTAACACTGGCATCACCAAGTCAGTGATAATCAAATCGAACTTCAACTCTTCTACTTTTTCTAAACCTTCTTGACCGTTTTTAGCTTCGGTTACTTCAAAGCCGAGCGGTTCCAGCAGATTGACAATCACCGAGAGGTTTTCCCATTTGTCATCCACAACCAAAACTTTCTGTTTTCTACCTTGGTACCCAACTAGCTTTCTTTGCTTGGCAATCGTGGTTGTATTTGCCCAGTCTGCAGCTTCCCGTAAATCCAAATCTAGCCAAAAAACACTGCCGACTCCTGACTGGCTTTTTACTTGGATTGTACTACCCATCATTTCGACAATTTTCTGGCTAATTGTTAAACCGAGTCCGGTTCCTTCCGCCTGCCGCTTGCTGTCTCCTACCTGTTCAAAAGGCAAAAATATTTTTTCTAATTGTTCTGGTGTCATACCAACGCCAGTATCTTCTATTTGAAACCGAATTTTGTGAATTGGTGAGGCTGGCTTTTGGTCATGGCTTTGTACCTTTTCACCTGTCCCCTTTTCCAGATGTTCTATCTTAAAAGTCACTCGTCCCGAGTCGGTAAACTTAATTGCATTGCTCAGCAAGTTAATTAGTACCTGTCGCAAGCGTTTCTCGTCAGCGTAGATGCCAGCAGGAATTTCCGAACTGGGTTGATAAACAAAAGCAATTCCTTTTTGTTCGGCTCGGATGCGGCAGATTTCCGCGACTCCCTGCAAAAAGGAAGGAAAATGGAAATCTTTCGCGTACAGTTCCAATTTCTGAGCTTCAATTTTAGCGAGGTCTAAGATGTCATTGATCAGGGTTAACAGGTGGGAACCACACTGGTGAATAATACTGATGCCTTGGATATCTTTCGGAGCCATCGTTTTTGAGCGTTCTAGGATTTGAGCGTATCCTAAAATTCCATTGAGTGGCGTTCTCAATTCGTGACTCATATTCGCTAAAAATTCACTTTTAGCTTGGTTTGCAGTATCAGCGATTTGTTTGGCTTCCGTGAGTTCAGCAGTGCGTTCTTCTACTCGGATTTCTAGCTCGGAATTGGTCTTGGCTAGCGCCTCAAAGGATTCGCGCAACTGTTGTGCCATAAGGTTGAAAGACTGACCCAGGACTTCTAGTTCTTCTATGCCTTTTACCTGCACATTTTTCTCTAAGTCGCCACTGGCGATCGCCCTAGAAGCTGCGCTCAAACGGAGAATCGGGCTGGTAATCCAGCGTGCGGTTAAGATTCCCAAAACGGTAGCGAGCGCCAAGGCTCCCAAACACAACAAAATGGTAGTCTGGGTATTGGCGTTAATTTGATCCATGAAATCGCTTTCAGGAACGACGACGACGATCAGCCAGTCTAATCCTCGGCTATCCTGAAAGGGCATAACTTGGAGGAATTCCCGCTGGCCGGCGATCGTAAAATCCAATTGCTGAGAGCTATTAATTTTAGTGAGGTCGCCAAAGTGTTTTTTTAAATGCGCTGTTGTCAGCCGGATTAAATCATCTGTGCTATCTAAAGCATTCAGGCGATCGAGTTTGCCATTGTTGGTGATAAAGGCTTCTTTGAGAGTTGAACTGCCTACTAGGAGTCCCGAACGTTCCATAATGAATGTCTGTCCCGATCGACCCATTTTTAAGCTTTGCAGAAAGTCGCTGAGGAAAGAGATCAATAAATTAGCAACGAATACTCCACGCAGTTCGCCACTTTCGTCATACACTGGATGTCCGGCAGGAAGCGAGAGGGTTTTCTGACCTACAATCGAAAAAATTTCGCTCCATGTGGGCTTGCCTAAGCGTACACTGTCTTTATACCATGAACGGCTGAGTATATTGTAGTTGCGGGAGACTGTTAAGAGGTTCGTTTTATTGCCTTTGCTATCAGATTCATAAATATGAAGTTCATTCCGATGCTCTTTGTCTGCTATTTTAAAAACTACTTGGCCATTCTCTTGGCGTTCAATGGCAATGAACTCTCCCGTTTTAGTAGCAAAACCCATCTGGGGGAGAGAAGGAAAGGCTTGAATTTGCTCCCACAAATAGCGCTCCATACTCTCCAATTCGTCTGGATTTAAGTATCCTAGGCGAAGGGCATTGGCATTCAGTTGATTGACGCGAGGGGCTGTGTCTAGGTAAGTGTTGAGCTGCTGCTGGATGCGGGCCGTAATTTCACTCCGCAACTGACTAGCAACTTCGTTGACTGCTTTTTGCCCGTTGCGTAAGGATAGCCAGCCTGTCAGCCCGACGGCAGCAAATATTTGCAGAACGAATGGGAATACTAAAATCAGGCGCAGGGACACCTTTTTTTTATAACGGTTTGACAGGAAAGTGGTTGCAGAGGTCTGTGACATTTATTGGTGTTACTCCTGGGGTAACGAGTTGGCTGAAAAATCTCAGTGGATTTAGTGAAATGAGGCTGAGGAAATATATATTGAAAAGCAATCTATAATAGTTAGTGAAAAGTTTGAGACAGTAACTTGCTTAAACAAGCATGGCTACTTACGTGTTTTCTCTGATAGTGGTATAATAAGAGCTGACGAAAGATACTGACGCGCCTTAGTTTTTTTAGCCTTGGTAAATTTTTTTAGCCTTTAGGAAACCAGTTAGCAATCATATCTAATAGATTACTTGGTTTAGAGCTATTTTTAGTAATTTTTAACTTTACTTTACAGATTGACTCTAAAAAGTATAATCTCATCAAACTTACATATAAATTGATATAATGTACGTCTAAAAAAACTGACCGAAAGCATCCAGGATACCCGCCACGTGATTCATTCGTCCAGAAATAAAAAACCTGTATCCGATGAAACTTGCCGAACGTATTTATCGGTGGGGTCAATGCTTCAATCTCAAATCTAAAATCGAAAATCTAAAATCGATTGACCTTTCTCGCTAAAAACATGACACGCCAGGCCGCTGAGAACCCTAACGGCGGTCTAACTCACTACCGCGCTGAAGATGTGAGGCAAAACCCTGCAGATGACTCTCGTAGAGAATGCCGATCGCACATGAAACTTTACAATTCCAGCAAGTTTCATGTGCAGGAGTTACAGCAGGGTAATTGCTAATTGCTAATTGGGGAAGAAAAAAATCAGTAAAGCGGTGGAGACTTGCGCTAACGCGGGGCTATCCGTTGCAGTTCTTTGGCTTGTTCTAAAATTTTCTCGAAGTCTTCTTCGCTCAACCGCTGAATGTAGTTGATTTTGAACTCTTCTAGGAAGTCGCACAGCAGCAGTTGTATTTCTTGCCAGGTTTGCTGCTGTTGCAGTTCGGTTCCTAAAGCTTGCCCGAAATGTTGGACTAGCTGGCTTGAGAGTTTCATGCCGATGGGGTCTTCGGTGGCGATTTTGAAGGCTTCGTAGGCATCTTGGGGGCCGAGGGTGGCTAATTTTGAGAGTTCTGCAACTAATTGCTGTGCTAGCTGTTCGGGCAGGTTTCCCAGGCCGGGTACTTGCTTCCATCCTTGATAGAGGGGGGATTGTTTGAGGAAGCTTTCAATATTGTACCGGAGGAGGGCTTCTAGGTCGGGCTGGAGTTGGGGGAGGACTTTGTAGACGGTTATTTGCACTAGATGGGTGGCGATCGCTTCTATTTCATTGATATTGTTGATGTCTAGATAGCGCTGTTTTGGGGATTTAAAGAGTTGACGAGCGAGTTCGCCTGTGGTAATTGATTGTTGCATCTGGTTGATGAGTTGAATTACTACAACTTCGGTCAATTCTTGGGCGAAGTTGGCGACGAAACCTCGGCTGATTTGGGTGCGTATGGGTTGGAGATCCGGCATTTTGGCTTGGTGGATGCGAATTGTGACGGGTAATACTCGCAACAGGCGCCAGAATGGGAGCAGCAGGAAGATGTCGTACCATCGCCAGAGCATCGCCGATCGCCAAGTGACGCTGCGGTGGCGGCGGCTGATAGAGTAGGTACGGGCTAGAAATTCGATCGCGAATATGGCAATGAATGGCAGGTCAATTAGCCAGAAGTTATCGGTGAATTCGCCGTTGTCTCCGATCTCGCGGTAATAGTTGGTGGCGATTAATGGCTTGATTTTGGAGTCAAACCACTGGATTTCTTTTTGCCAGCCTTGTTGGTTTAAATAGTTAGGGCTCCAGAATCTTTGGAATGATTGTTTAGCGGAGTCTTGCGGATTCGGGACGCGATCGCGCATCCGGTCTTTTATTTTTTCTAGGGTGCCGCTTTTTGATGCTACTCGAAAGGGATCTTCGTCGATCATTTTCGCGCTCAGATTGTTTATTTCCTGCAATTTGGCTGCTACTTGGGGAGAGGGCAACCCTGTTTGCACTACTTGAATTTTTAATTCTTCTAAGCTTTCCAGATATTGCTGGGTGTCTCGGTGGGGTTTAATTCCTTTAAATGGGTCGTATACTTGAGTTAGAACTGGCAGTTGCCGGAGGTAGAAATCACGTCCGGGCACGTAAGTTATGTCAAATAATACTAGGCTTAAATTTCCTAGGGCGACCAGTGCCATGAACCGCTCGAACCAAGGTACTTTTGGTGATTTTTTGCGGGAGTTGGGAGTTGGAGAGGGCAGTAGTTTTGGTGTCACTAGCGGTTCCTAATTAAGTAGACCGATCGAATTAGATGTAACTGGTAATAGCTGAAAAAAGGAAACAGGGAAAACGGGCTAAGTGTCTGATCGATCTCGGATGGCGATCGAGGAAGCTAGTATTTATTTTAACGTGCGTTTGTTGGATATTTTTGGACTGTTGATTAGGCTTGGTTCGATAAAAAATTATACTGCTAAAATATTAAGGTCGATCGAACTTGACGGAAGCTGTGGCTCCCCTTAGTGTGCTTCTCTCTGGCAATAAAATTATATCTCAGGCGGAATCCTCAGTTTTTTTTTGCCTTGCAGAACTCACGGGGCTGGTAATAAATTACTATTTTTGTTTGATCTGGTGGCTCTTTGACCGCTCAATCAAATGTATTGCACGCAGCGGAGTCTAAGGTTAGATGAGGACTTCGAGTTTGAGGTCAAACCCTCAAGAGAGTTATACTTGCTCAGGGGCAGTCTGGCGAGAGCGCCTCCTCTGATGGCGAAGGTGGCTGCCGCCTCCGTAAGGTTCGAGGTTTCGCCTCTACAAAAACCAGCTCGCGATCGGACTCTTGAATAATATAAAACCCTGACTATAATTTTGTTCGCATTTTTTTAATATATGACATACTGCCTTAATCTCGATTGCCCAAGAGACAAGCGTCAGAACCCACCAGGCACAAAGTATTGTCTTAATTGTGGTTCAAAGCTGCTGCTAAAAGACCTTTATGCAGCAACTGAACCGCTGCGCGATGGGGGATTTGGCAGGACTTTCCGAGCTGTTAATCATGGAAAATTTGAGGAATTGTGCGTGATCAAACAGTTGTCACCCCCTCAAGAGTTTCAGCGGAAGCCCGGTCATTTTAAAAAATATGTTCGACTGTTTGAACAAGAGGCCAGGCGGTTATACGAACTGAAGCACCCGCAAATTCCTCAGTTAATTTCTTATTTTGAGGAAGATGGGCGCTTGTATTTAGTCCAAGAGTTTATTGATGGCAATAATTTAAAGGATGAGTTAGATAAGTACGGTGCTTATAGCGAAATTAAAACTTGCGAACTGCTGTTAGATTTGTTGCCTTTATTGAAGTTTGTTCACGACAGAAATGTAATTCACCGCGATATTAAGCCTGAGAATGTGATCCGCCGAGCTCGCGATCGTAAGTTAGTGCTGATAGATTTTGGGGTTTCTAAACAGGTAGTAGCTGCTGCTCCGACCAAAACAGGAACGAAGTTGGGAACTCCTGGCTACGCGGCTCTAGAACAGCGTCACGGTAGGGCTGTTCCTGCTAGCGACCTTTACAGTTTGGGGGTGACTTGCATTCGCTTGCTGACTTCTGTTATGCCTTATCTGGATATCTACGGGGACATTCACGATGACCTTTACGATCCGCTTGAAGGCCGGTGGCTTTGGAGGGAGGCTTTGCCAAAAGGAACACAAATTAGCGACGCTTTAGCTCAGGTTTTGGATAAGTTGATTCAGGAATATGTTAAAGATCGCTACAAATCGGCTGTGGAAGTTTTGGATGCTTTAAAACCTCCTGTTGTTGTTGTCCCAGTCCTGGAAAAGTCGCAGCAGGCAACGGTCATTAGTCCTTCGGTTCCGACTCAACCGGTGACTGATACTCAGCTAGTTTCTGTGAATTTAGAGTCGGAAAAAGGTATTGATTATTCTCACTTGGCAAGGCTGCTGGCTGCTAAAAATTGGCGTGGTGCGGATGAGGAAACTTCTGTGAAAATGCTGGAGGTGATGCAGCAAAATTCACGGGGTTATTTGAGTGAGGAAGATATTAGGAAGTTTCCAGCTAAGGATTTGCAGACTATCGATCAACTTTGGGTGCGGCACAGTCACCGCAGATTCGGTTTTTCTGTGCAAAAGGGTTTGTGGCTCAAGTTGGGGGGAAAGCCTGGTGTTTATGATGCTACAGTTTGGGAGAAGTTTGGCGATCGAGTGGGCTGGCGGGTTAACAGCCAGTGGGTATACTATTCGGAGCTGAATTTTACTTCTAAAGCAAAGCCGGGACATTTGCCGGGGGGGACTGTTTTTGGGTGGGAAGGCGGGGTTTTGTGCGGTGTTTTGGGTTTGGGTGGGATCTGGTTTCTGCTGTCGCGGCGGGATTTGTAAAACTCACATCTTGCACTATTCTCGCTTAACAGGCTTTTCGGCCTGTTCCACAAGAAAATTCACTCTTTGTGGAACAGGCCGGAAAGCCTGTTCATAAAAAACTTATTGAGAATGGTGCAATATCTCATACCAATTTTATATGAGGTTGCATAGAATCTGATCCCCCCTAACCCCCCTTATTAAGGGGGGGACAAGAGCTTGGTCAAAGTCCCTCTTATTAAGGGGGATGCGAGGGGGATCGAAATATATGCAACTTCACATTAAATTGGTATCAGTAAAAGGAAGGTAGAAGGTAGAAGGCAGAATTTATTAGTGAGGCTGCACCCGAAGCGAAGTCCAAGTGTTAGTCATGAAATAGTTTTGAGTTGGGAATTAAAGAGTTAATAAATTTTGAGTTTAATCATCTGTTATGTAGAAAATATCTCTAAAAAAAGCGAAAAATAAGATATAATCCCAAACCCTTTTTTTTGTGCTATGTTCTTAGAGAAGGGCAAGTTTGCAAAGTCAAAAGCCAGTCCTCGCCGGTGGCCAACCATTGGGACTGGCTTTGGCTACAATTTACCAAGGAGATTTATTTAGTATGTTGCAAGAAAAACGTCTCAAGCCGTGGACTATAGTTCGCTCGCTTCCCAATGTGGAAAAGGTGGTTGTGGGTGAGTTTCGCAGTTGGTCTGATGCAGACGGTCACTTGAAAATTCTCAAGCGGATGGTTCCGGCGGATCGATTGACTGTTGTGTTCGATCCGGTAGTTCAAGCGTAACGTCGCTGGTAAATTGATCGGCGTGCGATCGCTCTTTGAGCTAAGCGGTCGCCTATTTTTTTACATATTTTTTTTTACATAAAAAATGCGATCGCTAAAATGGCGATCGCAACTTGAATCATTGTCCTTAACTGCGGCGAATTTCAGTAATTTGGTCAGCAACATCCAAAATTCTTTGCGGCATGGATGGCCCGGTAAAAATCATATCCAAATGATGCGGCTTGTTGTCAATCAATGCCACCACTTCGGCTTCGGGAATCAAGCCCAAATTAACCGCTAAACTCAATTCATCGAGAATAACTAAGGAATAACGACCTTCGCGCACCGCATTTTGAACATACTGCCACAATTGTTCGATCGATCGCGTCTCCAGCTCATCTAAATCGGCATTCTCAATGCAGCGTGACAAATCGCAGCGCATCCAATCTAAATTTTGCCCCAGTCGCACCGGATGCTGGTGTCCTTGATTAATTCCCCCTTTGAGGAACTGCACCGCTAGCACGGGAGCTCCCTGTCCTGCAATTCTGAGGGCTTGAGCCATGACACTGGTAAAAAAGCAGCGGTGCGGGCCTGTAAAGACTTGCACCAGCCCTTGAACTGTGTAGGGCAAGCTGTGGGTTAAATTGAGTGTAGGGGTTTGTAACTGAGCAACCATAGGGCAATATTTAATCAGCAACTAAGTCTTGAGTGCAGCTCCGACCTTGACGCGGCTGAAGCCTGCTTAACAATATATAGTGTACTGGGCCGAGTGCACATCGGATCGAACGCTAGATATACAAGTTGTCAAAAGCTCGCGGCAGTGGCATTCGCAGTCGTTTGTTCGATTTTTGAACTCAATTAGCACTTAGGCAGAAACGGGGTTTTTTACCAAAATACGGCGTGGAGCTTGACATTTATACAGTTATAGGGTGAAAAACCAAGGTGATGAGAGTCTGGCTTCGTCCAGGGCTTTTAAGAAAAGGTACACACATCGCGTAAAATTTGAATGTCGCGGCACTAGGAGCAGGGACTGTGAGAGTGGTGATTCTGGGAGGGCCAGGAGCGGGAAAGGGAACTCAGGCTGAACTACTGTGCAGCAATTTGAGCCTTCCTTTGCTGGCTGTGGGGGATATTCTACGGGAGGCGATCGCAGAAGACACAGATTTAGGCAAGCTGGCGGTGTCTTATGTCGAAAGAGGGGAATTAGTTCCCGACGCAACTATGATTGAATTCTTTCGCCGCCGACTGCTGCTGTGGGATGTCTTTAATGGCTGGGTGTTGGAGGGCTATCCGCGAACGGCTTTTCAAGCTGAGGAGTTGGATTTTTTATTAGAGGATTTGGCCCAGGAGCTAGATTGGGCAGTTTGGCTGAAAGTGCCGATCGAGGTTTTGCTGAGTAGGTCGATCGAGCGCGATCGATCGGATGACCATCCTGAAATTTTACAGCGTCGGCTCGATTTGTTCCACGAACGCACTATTCCTCTTTTAGAGTATTACGAACACCGCAACAAACTGTTAACTATTGATGGCGATCAATCCCCACAACAAGTCCAGCAGGATATTCTCAAATTAATCGAGGCTAAGGGCCAATCATTATAGGATTTTAGATTTTAGATTTTAGATTTTAGATTGAAGGACTCGATATTTACAGAATCAAAAAAACCCGAAAGATTACTACCCACTTTTTAAGTTTTAAGGCCCAATTACCCATTACCAATCACCTAAATATTATGTCTTTCCAACGTCCCGATGGCAGACAACCAAATCAAATTCGTCCGATTAGTTTCGATCGACAGTTTACCAAATTTGCTAGCGGTTCCGTACTGGCGAAAAGTGGCGATACTCAGGTACTTTGCAGCGTTACAATCAAGCCGGGAGTGCCTAGATTTCTGGAGAATACCGGACAAGGTTGGCTGACAGCGGAATACCGAATGTTGCCGGGTTCTACACCGCAGCGACAAGAGCGGGAATTTATGAAATTATCGGGACGCACTCAAGAGATTCAGCGGTTGATTGGGCGCAGTTTGCGATCGTGCTTGGATATGCAACTATTGGGAGAACGCACCATACTTGTCGATGCGGATGTTTTGCAAGCGGACGCTGGGACTCGCACGACTTCAATTACTGGCGGGTTTGTGGCTGTGGCTGATGCTTTGAATAAGTTGGTGCAAAAAGGTGATTTAGTGCGATCGCCTATTATTCGTCAAGTGGCAGCCGTGTCTGTGGGACTTTTGGAAGGCGAGCCATTTTTAGATTTGAATTATCTTGAAGATGTGGCGGCTGAAATTGATTGTAATGTGGTGATGAATGGAGATTTGAATATAATAGAAATTCAGGGAACTGCGGAAGAGGGAAGTTTTAGTCGGAGTCAGTTAAATCAAATTTTGGATATGGCAGAAACTGGAATTCAGGAATTGTTGGAGGCTCAGCGGCAAGCTTTAGTGGAGTAGGTAAATCTAATTCAATTTTTCTCAGGTATAATAGTTGAGCAGAAGTGTTGAAAGTGAATAAATAAGTGATAAAAGTTGCCCCAAAAAATATGTTAAATTTGGGCTAAAGAGGAAAATATATCTGTTAACAATGATTGTAAATCAGGCTCTTCCTTACTTACTGTGCTGAAATGTTAATCAAAGGCTCAAAGAAAGGTTTAAAGGTTCTGGGAGCATCTCATATTTGTAAAAACACTTCTTCTGCCTCCTTCGTTCTTCCTCTTTCCTCCTGCCTCTTTCCTCCTGCCTCCTGCCCCGCAGCAAGAGAGCCTCAAAACTCCAATTTCTAGCTGGGCTGCTTTCATTGAGATGCTCCCAAGGTTCTTCCGTACTTAGTGTCCTAAAATATTATGGCACTGCCGTCCGAAGCAGATTAACTCGCAAATGAGGTAAGCTAATCCGCATTTAAATTGCATAGTAAAATTATTTTTTCCTCTTGTGGGGAGTAGGGGTTGGGCAGGAGAGCCCGCCCTCAACATACAAATTAAATGCACAACAGCTTAATCTCGGTGAGACTCCCTATTGGCCTAGATTTTCTCAAACGGTTCACAGGCGGGGATGAGGCAGAAGTCTGATTTTTTAGTTTAGCAAATTAGTTGGCTTCTAATCTGGGTAAGATTAACGAGAGAGCGGATTAGCTGAAGAACCAATGCGAAAAAGGATCGTAAAAACATTATCATTCAATAATAAACGATTCCCGAAAACATCATCACCATAATCATATTGGTTATTTTGCCAATTGAGGGATAGGGTAGGACTGTTGTATTTATTTTCCAGTTGCCAACTTACACTAGCACCGTAGAGAGAGCGAGTGGAGTTTTTATCGATGGGGGCGATATAACCAGACAGAGTGAGAGTGCTTAGAGGACGGATGGTTAGCTCAGCCAGTAAGCGATCGTCGTAGGAATTGGGAAGGATATCACCAACATAATTGGTCAAACCCAGAGAAAAAATTCCCCAATTCAGGCGAGCGCTAACGGCAATTTCACTAGCTGGTGAAATACTAAGTACATCACCAATTCTTGTTTCTCGATCGAGAGCATAATTGAAGCCAGTTGATAAGGTTAAATTTGCCCGCCTACTGAAGCGAAAGGTTTTGGCTACACTCCCCCAAAGTTGGCTGTAATAATCGCGATCGGGGTTGAGATAACCAATCGCACCGCCGCGAAAACTCCAATTATCTAGCGTATTTCTCGTGTAATCAGCACCGAGGTAGAGTTTGGGCTTTTCTGAAGCAATCACACCCGTATAGTATCGCAGGATATCTTCGCCTCCCGTCCAGTTTCCGGTAAAGCTGAGATGAGGATAGTAACGGGTTTCTTCCCCATAGATACTTTCTCTCACAAAGTTGACATCTTGCTGTAAAAAGCTTAAATAAACTTGGGCATAAAAATTCTGCAAATTGGCCGTAGAATACTGATTTTGGTTAACCGCAGAGAATAACTGTACATTGCTATTTGCTCCACCTTCTGCACCAGCATCCACAAGGGTGACTTGTGGGCCTGTTGGGTCGTAAAAGGTTCGACCATCTTCAATATTGCGATCGATCACGGGAGAAAGACCGAGCCAAAGGCTATTATAATTCGCTTTAGGAACTTGATTTATGCTGGTGACATTAGGCGTTAAACTTTCTGCCCGTCCGAGTCCGGCGGAATATATCGTAAAACTACTGCTGGGTAAACGAGTATTATTAGCGGCTAAAAATAAGTTGCGGTTGATATTAGTATTAACCGGATTTTTACTGCCTTGTAGGTTAGGAATGACATCGGGTAAAATTTGCGCGCCCGCTTGAATTGCCGTATTGAGCCAGCGATTTTCATCATCAACAAAGAGAGTAAAGCCTCGAATCGTTCGTCCTAAAACGGCTTCTCGATCATTGGCTTTAACAACTTGACGAACTCGCGAAACAGTACCTGCAATCGTAGAGTCAACTTCTTCTTTTCTCTCAACTTTTGTTTTTTGGGATTGGCTGTTTCCCGGATAAGCACCCGAATTGGGAAAATAAAAATCGACACCAATCGGTTGACTGCTGGTTCCCCCTTGAAAGCCTGGAAGCTGCATAAAAGCCAAAGTTTCCGGTTTGACAACCTCCCCAACCTGAGACGTTTGAAAGACGCGGGTAGGCACGAAAAATTCTGGGTCTATACTATTGCGATCGATAACTAAACCTGGAGTATAAGTACATTGTTGGTCACTGGGAGTATTGGGAAAAATACAAGCGGCCGTTAAACTCATTTGAATTTCTAACCCCGTCATGGTTTGGGGTGCGGTAGTTGTCGTTGTAATTGTTCGTTCTAGGGGAACAGTCCGCAGTTGCAAATAAGTGCCTTTTTGGTCTACTCTATAAATATTAGTTCGGCTTAAACTTTCAATGACTCGACTGTTAAGTTTAAGAGTCCCATTGAAAAACATATCGCTGTCTGTGGTGTCAGCAAAAGTATGGAAACCACTAAACTCCCATTCAGTTAGATGGCTGATGGGAATGTCATTGAGAAGTAAATTGGTCGTGAATGGGCTAATTTTTTCGTCTGGAGCGATTCGAGGTGAAATAATGTAATCGGGGTCAGTAGATGGCGCAGAAGGTTGGGGCAATCCGTTAGGATTATTAGTTGATGGGGGTTTTGTGGGCTCAGGTTCAGAGGCTAAATTTTGGGATGAGGGTTCTAGGTTTGTAGCAGAAGTAGACCAGTTTGGTGTTTCTGATAAAGGGGTGGCTTGTGGAAGGTCGGAAACGCTTGGAGCGCTTTGAGATGGAATAATGTAATCGGGGTCAGTAGATGGCGCAGAAGGTTGGGGCAATCCGTTAGGATTATTAGTTGATGGGGGTTCTGTGGGTTCAGGTTCAGGGGCTAAATTTTGGGATGAGGGTTCTAGGTTTGTAGCAGAAGTAGACCAGTTTGGTGTTTCTGATAAAGGGGTGGCTT
>NZ_JAUBOV010000032.1:0-37436 GCF_036700405.1 Microcoleus sp. T3_D1 | reverse complement strand
TTTGAGATGGAATAATGTAATCGGGGTCAGTAGATGGCGCAGAAGGTTGGGGCAATCCGTTAGGATTATTAGTTGATTGGGGTTCTGTGGGTTCAGGTTCAGGGGCTAAATTTTGGGATGAGGGTTCCTGGTTTGTAGGATAAGTAAACCAGTTGGGTGTTTCTGATAAAGGGGTGGTTTCTGGAAGGTCAGAAACACTCGCAGCAGAGGCATCCAGTTGATTGGATTGGTCGAGTAAATTGGAGCGAGTTTCTGCTAGGGCTGGGGTTGAGTAAGCGATGCTCAGGAGAGTCAAACCGACAATACTACAATTGTATGCTGTTGAGAGGAGCGCAGTAGGGTTAGCGATAAATTTTAGGAACTTAATTATTATTAGAAACGCGCGAATTAGGCATTAAATATATCAGTTAATAGAGTAATTATACCCTGAGATCCTGATGAATTAATAACAATTAAATCTCTAGCTTTAATATAGTTATATATAGCGCGTATAAATCATTAGTACAAATATGTAGGGGTAGTGCTACCCCTACTCCCCGTGCCTACCCCCCCACGGATCGGGGCAACGACGGGGGTTTGCCGATACAAGAATTACACAATTTATTTAGTCTCGCTATAGATGCAATAAAAAAATATTTATTGGGATGAATAGTGGGAATTTTTAATAATGATAAAATCAGAATCAAGGGTGCGCTAACGGAAGTTAACGCACCTGATCCTTTCAGAATTGAGATAATTAGACAAGCCCGATAGGGCTAAATAAAATCACCCACCCCAATCAAGGCGGAATTTGTGTTAACTAAAGAAGCGAGGGTGACTCCGGTTGATGCAATTTTAATTAAGGTGGAAGTGCCACTTTGGGCAATCTGTAAAGCGCCGAAATTTAAATCTCCATCTAATCGGATTTTGTCTGCGCCATCTTGGAAATTGTAGATGGAATCCAGACCCATTCCCGATGCCAGAACAAAGGTATCAATCCCTGCATTACCATAAAGCTGATCGCTTCCTGCACCGCCATTGAGGAGATCGTCACCATCACCGCCATAGAGGATGTCATTACCCTCTTCACCGAGGAGTTGGTCGTTACCCGCATCACCGTAAATACGATCGCTGCCATTACCCCCGCGCAACAAATCGTTATCATTGCCACCATAGACAATATCGTCGCCGTCGCCACCATCGATGATATCGTTTCCAGCTTTACCGTAGATAATATCGCTACCAGCACCGCCATTAACTTGGTCGGCACTGGCAGTACCATTGAGAATATCGTTATTGGGTGTACCGTAGACAAACTCATCGATATCATTAATATTGACCACCAACGGCTTATCGTAAGTCAGTCCCCCTTGATCGGTAGTGCGAAGGCGGATGTTGAAAGTGGGCTTCGTTTCAAAGTCGGGGGGAGTGTTGATTTGCAGTTGCTTGTCCACAATAGAGAATGCACTATTATTTGTATCTCCCATGCCTGCCACTAAACTGTAAGTAAAGGTATTGCCTGTGTCGGGGTCGGTGCTGGTGAAAGTACCGACTGCGCTGTTAGCTGCAACGTTTTCAGGGATGCTGTTGTTGCTGAGAATAAGGTCGGTTGGTGTTTCATTGACATTGTTAATGTTAACCACCAACGGCTTATCGTAAGTCAGTCCCCCTTGATCGGTAGTGCGAAGGCGGATGTTGAAAGTGGGCTTCGTTTCAAAGTCGGGGGAAGCGTTGATTTGCAATTGGTTGCTGACAATGGAGAATGCACTGTTATTGGTATCTCCCGTGCCTGTTACTAAACTGTAAGTAAAGGTATTACCTGTGTCGGGGTCGGTGCTGGTGAAGGTACCGACTGCGCTGTTAGCTGCAACATTTTCATTAATGCTGCTAGGGCTGAGGCTTAGATTGGTTGGGGCTTGGTTGTTTTTGAAATAAGCGATATTGCCACCGCTATTTCCCACAAAAGCATCCAGGTCACCGTCGTTATCGATATCGGCAAGGGCGGGTTTGTTATAAGATCCGGTGAACGTGAGGCCAAAGGGGTAGTTTTGGAGTGCGGCAAAGCTGGGACTGCTGGCTGTGCCGGTGTTTTGGAAATAAGCGATTATGGTTTGATTTCCCACAAAAGCATCCAGATCACCGTCCTTATCGATATCGCCAAAGGTGGGGCTGCTGTCATAATGCCCGCTGTACGTGAAGCCAAAGGGGTTGTCTTGGCGTGCGGCAAAGCTGGGGCTGCTGGCTGTGCCGATGTTTTTGAAATAAGCGATATTGCCAATGTTATTTCCCACAAAAGCATCCAGGTCACCGTCCCCATCGAGATCGGCAAAGGTGGGTTGGCTCAAATTATTGTTTCCTAAAGTCGTCAGGCCAAAGGGGTTGGTTTGGCGTGCCGCAAAGCTGGGGCTGCTGGCTGTGCCGGTGTTTTGGAAATAATAGATACTGCCTGTAGAATATTCTCCCACAAAAGCATCCAGGTCACCGTCCCCATCGAGATCGGCAAAGGCGGGGCTGCTGTAATAAGACCCGACTCTCGTCAGACCAAAGGGGTTGGTTTGGGGTGCGGCAAAGCTGGGGCTGCTGGCTGTGCCGGTGTTTTGGAAGTAATAGGTATTGCTGTCGTAATCTCCCACAAAAGCATCCAGGTCACCGTCGTTGTTGATATCGACAAAGGTAGGGTCGGTGAGATCCCCGTACCCGACTCGCGTCAGACCAAAGGGGTTGGTTTCGGGTGCGGCAAAGCTGGGGTTTGGCATTTGTGTTACTCCTTAAATCTAAAAATGGATGGGGTTGGTTGAATTTGAGATCGGTTTCTTTGCACACTTCCCTTAAAAACGGGAGATTTTCCTAGTGGGCTGCATCTGGGCTGTTTTGCAGCACTCCCCGTCAGAGACTTAGAAGCAACAATTTCTGCTGGGGTTAAAGCCTGTAACTTAGTAATAAATTCTTGTCCCGCATCCCTAGCAGCGAGGTCACAATCACAGAGGAGGAGGTTAGCAACATCCCACTGTTAGAGTTGCAGAGCTTAGTGGTTCAGGATATAAGCAATCATGGATTTCACCTGCAAAATTTCTTTGTTATTAATCAGAAGGTATTGCGGATAAAAAAACCTCTCTTAATGAGGATCTTTCCTGGCTTCCTGTGGCGAGAGCCGCTGAGATCCTCATATCAGATTTGAGAGGGGAGACAATTGATTGAATTCTTGGGTCAGCTTGCTAGCTAACAAATCTCAACAGTTCTAGGGCTTCGCCGAACCCAAAGGAGCGCCGCTAGTAGTACCTAGGTTGATGGTGTATCCTGATGTGAAGGTATTGTTTTGCGGGGTACCGCGCAAGTTGTCTTGTACTGTGTTGAGGCTAAAGCCGGCTGGGTCGCCAAGACCGTTGAGACTCAGTGTACCCGCAGTACCAATGGCAAAGGCTGAGTTCTGTAAACCATTTGTATTTTCGCCATTGTAGTTGAAAGAATGAGCGGCAGCATTTTCTTTACCCACAGCAGCCGAGACAGCGACACCTGTAACGTTAGTTCCGTTAACAGTGAAAGCTGCAGAACCTGCCACACCACCTTCACCGGCACGGGCTACGGTAGCGAAACCAAAAGCATTGAGAATAACGAGACCACTAACGAAAGCAATACGACGAATCATAATTTTTCAACTCCAGGGTTGGTTTTTTTTCTTCTATTAGTTAGACGTTTCCCGAAGGCAATTTGTGAATTATTCAGTCTTTAGAGAGATGGCATCTCTAACTTTTGGGGGATGACGCGGTTCGAGGGAGGATTTGACCAATTCCTGCTACGCAGTCCATCTCTGCCTGAAAATCTAGATTGACGAAACGGGATGCCGAATTTTTCCATGCCAAATTCCGCCTAGCGCCATATCGCGCCCAGCGCCAGTCAATCGATTTTAGATTTTAGATTTTAGATTTTAGATTTACCCCACAGATAAATCTGGGAGCTTGAACTAGGGTCTAAAATTTTTATGTTTCCACGACTTAAGTACGTGGCACGGTATCCGTTTTTGGGCTGGGTCATAGAAAAAGCTGGAATATAGGGGATTGCAGCGATCGCCAGCATTCATGCCACCTGCACGCCAATAGCTTTTGGCTTTGCCAAGACTCAGAAAGCAATCGGCTGTAAAAACTGATTTAAAGCGATTTTCTCCCTGCCTATTTTTCTGATTGAAGAAAGCCAGCCACCGCCACTGTCTGCCCAGATCCTCCTGTACAGTAGAAAAGGCGATACAGAAGACGCACCGTTGCGCGATATGCCTCCGGCACCCTGGCGCGATCGCGGGAAATGCGATCGAACATGGGTCAAGTATTGGTTTTCTCTGTTGAGAAACTGGGAATACAGCGGATTGCAGTCGCTGATGGTACAACAGCCCTGTGCGGGCAGCATTAATGATGCCTGCACACCAGGAGCTTTTTGGCTTTCCCAAGACTCAGAAAGCGATCGGCTGTAGGGGTTAGGGGCGATCGCTTTTTCGCTGTCATCCCCCAGACTATTTCCCAAAATCCGTAGGGGCGAATAATCCTTCGCACTTAGATGCAAAACACACACCGCCACTTCTTGAACTTCTCCACCGGTAACAATTTCTCTTTCTCCTATGTCCCCATCAGATTGACCATTCACTAAAACCGGCTCTTGAACTTCCCCACTGACAACAATTTCTCTTTTTTCAATCTCCTCTGTAACAGGCTTTTTTTCAACAATATTCTTAGACTTTTTCCCTTTAGCAGACTGAGGAGAAACCCTCGACTGAGGATTAGACAAATCCGAGTCAGTCCCATCTTCTCCGAAATTTTCATTGAACCGCTGACGCAAAATTGCCCGCGCCTGGGAAATCCGCTTGCGGACGTTATCGTAGGAAATATTAAGCTGTTCAGCAATATCTGGATAAGATAGCTCTGATTCAAAATGGAGAATAAAAGTCTCGCGCAATCTATCTGGCAACTCATCTATGGCGTAGCGAAAAAATAATTCGAGTTCGCGCTGCATTGCAGCGCGAACTGGTGTTTTTTCTTGGCTCATTAATTGGGTTTGGCTTCCTATAGCAATCGTGTCTAAACTGTCAACTCCTACTGCACTTCTGTTGCGCTCTCGATGGATATCGGCGCAAACGTTATAAGTCAGTTTGGTTAACCAAGCCTTAAAGTTTTTGATATCATCCGTACAATCTCTTACTTTCTCCCAAGCTTTGAGCATCGCCCGACTGAGGGCATCTTCTGCATCGGTTGGGTTCCCCATCCACTTGCGACAGCAACGGTAAAGATAATCTTGATGCTGCTGCCATAATTTCCAAAAAGCTGAATCTATATCTTGAGTGCATGAGGAAGGGATGGATGCAGAACTAGAAATTAACATCTCTGGCGCCTGGAAGTCTAAGTGAACAAACAACAGGCGATTAATTTAGGCAGTAATTTACCTAGTTTCAGATGCACCTATCACCATCTTGAGTCCCCACTTAGGCTCAAGTCAGTACCAAAAGTCGGATCTTTCAAGCCGGAAAAGTCGGAAAAGTAGGATCATCGCCACTAAGTACATGGACAGAAATATTTACATAGATATAATTTTGTAAAGCTCACAGGAAGAGAATTTCAGATTCTATTTTGTGTAATTAATTCTGTGCAACTACTTATGAGTGCATAGCTTAGACATCCCTTGGCAGTTTTAGGACTTACGCAAACGGATTTTTAACACTATTCGTAGTGGTCAGGTAAAACCTAAGCACTACAGATAGAGTTTATGGATAATTCCTAAATTTAATGTCACCAAGCTAAAATCTGAACTTTAAGATTTAAAATCCTTGGACATAGGATTAAGCCACAGCAGAATTGTCCGTTTTAATTCATTTAATTCCCGATACACTTCTTGTTTGACCCATTGCCCGATCGCATCGAAGGGCGTAAAAATTTGACCCACAGGCCAGCTAACATCTTGCCCCAAGGGCGTTTGATGGTTGCCCGCTAGAGTCTGAACTGTAATCATGTCGGGAAATCGTGCTTTTAGCAGTTTGGTCAACAGCAGGGTTTGGTCGATGTTGTCGCCGTTAAATTTGACTAAAAGATTGCGCCGGATTTGATACCTATCTTGGACGAGGCGATTGGTGTCTTGGGGGGACGGGGTAAACTCGACTTTAAAGACGGGGGAAATTTGCTCGACGATCGGGATTGCTTCGGATGCCGCATAATTATTGAAAGAGATCAGAATATTGCCTGCCCTTTCTATGTCAAATACAGAACCGATCAGCAAGTGCAGTTTGCATCCCATGCTGTGTCCCATCCCGTAAACGGGGAGATAGGAAGATTTGAGCAATTTAGTGGCCCGCAGGCGATCGAGGGCATTTTCAAATTTGTTGAGGACATCGCGGGCGATCGCAATATGATCCAAAGTATTGACAAACGGCGTTGCGACTACAACATATCCTTGATTCCCCAAAGCCTCTAACAGCCAGCGATAGGTGACTTGCGGTGCTGTCGCCACAAATGCACCGCCGAGAAAATGTACGATCGCGATCGGTCTTGAAGGAATTAATACCCAGTTACCAGAAATTTCTTGCCAGTCCATAAATTCAATCTAATTCCAAATAAAAAGGCGATCGTCCTCTGAAGGTAGAAGGCCGAATGTTTTATAAATTTTTGCTTTTATTTTCGGCCTCAAAAAGGGGTTTGCTACCCATTTTTTAATTCCAAAAACTTTCCTTTTTACTTATACATTATTTATTCTAACTGTTGTGGGGGCAAATAGCACGGCTGGCGATCGCTGCTATTTTCGCCCTGTATAGGGTTGAAGGTGGCGGCCGAATAAATCAAGGCTGACATCCGATCGCGGCTTTCAAATATTTGTATATGGTGTCCTATCGCACGGCTGCAAGCCGCTGTAGCTGGTATTGCGGGTAATTGACCCGACAGGATATTAACAGTCAAATACGGCTCAAAACCCGAATCTCGCGTATTAATCAGCCCCTGGGCGATCGGCGTCGATTCGGCTTTATTGGCAGCACCTAATTTCTTAACTAAACCCGCATACAGCAGTTCTCAATCTTGGTGAGGTATGCCCTATGCCCTATGCCCTATGCCTTATGCCCTATGCCCACGGAGGCCTATGCCCTATGCCCGCTTATCAAGCGTACACCTCATGTTACTGAGAAAGGCTATACAACTATAACATCCTTTAGGACAGCCCCCCGATTTCAGGCGATCGCTGGGGGTTTAATTCTGCCGAAGGACCAATACCTTCTGCGGTTTGATGACTCAACTTTTCGTGAGTCTTCATCCATTTCCACTTGTGCACAGTAGCTTGAGGATTGAGCACTGTGGTAGCGATGCCGTAAACAATAGTAGGCAAAACCTCCCGATTCAACCAACTTTGTCCCAGCTTTCTCATGTAGTGCAGTGCCAAAACTTCTCGGAATTTGTTTAGCCGTTTCAAAAGCGGCAAATTCTTAAAACATAACTGTTCGTACTCGTTGAGCGATAACTCTTTTTCTCCCCGCAAGCGCCGCAGTTGGTTTTCCTTGACACAATCAGAAGCTATGCGCTTTTTGAACCAGTGCTTATCTGTGAGAGAGTTCCCTCTAATTCGATAATTTCCCAAAGGTTCTGTCGCCGCTAGCAAACCGTACTTTTGAGCAATTTTGGTAAATAACTCTGTATCTTCTCCTACCTGCCAATCTTCTGGAAACCCGCCTTCTTGGAGTAGAATAGAGCGATCGACTACAACAGAAGAGGGGAAAACCCAAGGACTTTCGCCTGTCTCCTTAATCGCCTGCATTTCTGCTTTAGTGGTAGGATAGGTGGCAATGTAACTCAACTTGTTGCCGCGCTTGTCTAAATACCGCAAAGCGTGAGCCACAGCTTTGACTTCAGGATTGTCTGCGAGCATCTTCAAACAAACTTCTAGCTTGTTGGGTTCCCAGGTATCGTCGCTGTCGATAAACGCTACATACTGGCCTGTGGCGCGATATATCATTAAATTTCTCGCCTTAGAAACCCCGTAATTTTGGGGATTCCGAAAGTATTGAATTCTCGAATCTTCCTCTACCAGCTTCGCAGCAACTTTGTCAGTAGCGTCAGTAGAGCAGTCATCAACAATTAAAATTTCTAGATTCTTGTGGGTGTTATTGAGTACGGAGGCAACTGTCTCGGCCAGAGTGTCGGCAGCATTGAATGCAGGAATGATTACGCTGACTTTTTGGCTGTTCATAACTTGCATTAATGTGTGGTTTGGTAGTTGTGCGCCGAACTATAGTATCGAAGCAGACACTCTGACTCATTTACTTGCAAGTACCTGTAGTAAGGAAACTTGCCTACATACTCCCAATATAACAGGTTTACGGACATCAGTGCGATCTGCCATAAGGAGGGGACAGCCCTTAGCAGGCGGAGTGCAGACTATTATTTGGCGGGCCATTTTTCTGACACAAAGGCGACGGGTGCGAGGGATTGAGGGTTTTTACCGGGGACTGGAGTTGTCCTAAATTCGATCGCATCTTTTAAGTCTTCTATAGCAATCCTAAATCATTGGTGAATTTCTTACTCCCGAGCAAGCGGGTTCGGGGAGGGTTGGGGTGGGGTAAAAAATTTACGACTCCTGCAAGGATTGCTATATGTGTTGCATTACCATAGCCATTACCTAAAATACTGAGGGTTTTGCTGTTGCTAAATCACGCTCTGAAACACAAATAATTTGAAAATTCATAACCGTGAATCCTGGTTTATATGATTGGCATCTTTAGTTTTTCCTACAGTAAATCAGCCACGCCGTTTTTCTGCGTTAATCAGCTTTTTTCAAATCAGGATTTTCTCAAAAAAGATGCTTTTTCTAACTTGTTTACTTATTAAGTTGCCCTAAGCTGTCCCTCATTTCTTTATTTCTCTTTCACCGCGAGAACCTCCTGGGGTCAAATCGTTTCCCCATCTGCCATAACAGGTAATTTATCTGCGATTGAACTCAGTACCGCTAGGTCTTAGGGAAGACCCTCGTAGAATTATACTATAAAAAATCCTCGCCTCACCCGTAAAAAATGTTGCCAAATTTCTTGAGTAAAGTGCGAATTTATACTTGTTGCCTAACAGTCTTGGTGTTGGGTGGCTGCCAGCAGCAGCTACAGGCAACCTTGCAGCAACAGCGCAGCAAACAGGGGATGGCAGTTTCAGCTCACCCTCTGGCGAGCGCTGCGGGGCTGGCCCTGCTGCAACAGGGCGGCAATGCAGTGGATGCGGCGGCTGCTACGGCTTTGGCAATTTCTGTGGTGGAGCCTTTTTCGGCGGGAATCGGCGGGGGGGGTTTTTTGCTGCTGCGGCGGGCCGAGACGGGGACTGTGCAAGCGCTGGATTTCCGGGAACGAGCTCCGAAACGGGCGGCGCGGGATATGTACCTCGACAAGCAAGGGAAGGTGCGCCAAAGGGCAAGTCTGGACGGGCATTTGGCGGCGGGGATTCCGGGTACTGTTGCTGGACTTTATACGGTGCACCGCGAGTATGGTAAGTTGCCTTGGGCCCAGGTGGTGGCGCCGGCGATCGCCCTGGCTGAAAAAGGCTTTCCGGTAAGTTCGCGGTTTACCACGGCTACCGGGCGACGACTGGATGTGCTCAACAAAAACCCGGCGGCGCGGGAGGTTTTTACTCGCAGTGGCATTTTATACCAGCCGGGTGAGCTTTTGGTGCAGCGGGATTTGGCGCGGACTTTGGGGCAGATTGCTGAAAACCCCCAGAGTTTTTATACCGGGGACATTGCGCGGGCGATCGCCGCCGATATGGCTAAAAACGGTGGCATTATCACTCTCGAAGATTTGAAAAACTATACGCCGATTTGGCGAAATCCGGTTTGCGGCAACTTTCGCACTTACGAAATTTGCGCGATGTCGCCTCCTTCTTCCGGCGGCGTTCATTTGTTGCAAATCTTAAATATTCTGGGAGATACGGATCTCAAGAGGTTGGGGAGGCAAAGTCCAGATACTTTGCACTTGCTGGCCCAGAGCATGAAGATTGCTTATGCCGATCGGGCCGAGTATTTGGGCGACCCGGATTTTGTGAGTGTGCCGGTCAAAGCTCTGACTAGCACCAATTATGCCAAATTGAGACGATCGCAAATCCAAATGTCAAAAGCCACACCCTCCAGCGAGGTAAAGGCTGTTGACGCTGAAACTTTGAGTCGCTTTGTGTGGGAGTCTCCCGAAACTACCCACCTCACGGTAGTTGACAAAGATCGCAATGTGGTATCCTTGACGTTTACAGTGAATGGGGGTTTTGGGGCTGGAGTCGTGGCCGCGGGTACGGGAATTTTGCTCAACAACGAGATGGATGATTTTGCAGTCGCGCCGGGAGTGCCGAATTTGTTTGGTTTGGTGGGCGGGGAGGCAAATTCGATCGCCCCAGGGAAGACTCCTTTATCGAGCATGACGCCGGTCATCGTGACAGAAAATGGCAAATTTCGTCTGGCTGCGGGGGCTCCCGGAGGCAGCACGATTATTACCACGGTGTTGCAAATTGTACTGAACGTATTGGTTTACGACATGAATGTCGGCGATGCTGTGTCTGCACCGAGGATTCACCACCAGTGGCAGCCCGATCGCCTGAGGGTGGAACGGGGAGGTTTTGAGGCTGCGACGCTTTCGGAGTTGCGGCGGCGGGGACACCAGATTGTTGAAGGTGACGGCTGGGGCAATGCCAATGCGATCGTCCTAACTGCAGACGGTTGGTTGGAAGGGGCTGCCGATCGGCGCGGGGAAGGAGAAGCCAGGGGGTTTTAGTCATCAGTCGATTAGAGATTTTAGATTTTAGACGGGGGCGAGCCGTCGAGCCGCGCGAGCGTCGAAGGATTTTATATCTACTCCACAGATGAATCTGGGATGTTGAACTAGGGTCAAAAATTTTGATCTCTCTACGACAGGAATCGGGGGCTGGTATAGTTTTTTTGGGCGATGTCATCTTTCATGACTCATGAGTCATTAGCTATTAGTCATTAGTCATTAGTCATTAGTCATTAGTCATTAGTCATTAGTCATTAGGGAGAGCGCCAACGGTATCAAAACCGGGGTTTTTGGGTTTCCCGTGCGTCAGTCATGAAATTATTAGCTGTGTACGTGTATTTTTGCATCCGTATTTTTGCCATGAGGTTTATAGGCTGACTAATTGCCAAGAAGTACCAAAAAATTTAACCACAAAAAGCGTATATACACTTATGTGTAAAGTTATTGTAAAGGCACTAGACATTAATACTTATATAATGTCAAAATTAAGTTGTGCATAGGATCAGGTTTGTATCTTCCAGGAAAAATTTATGCTAATTACTCACAAAATTGCTGCCTTAACAGCTACATTAACTACTGCTCTGAGTTTGTTGGCAGCGCCAGCAATGGCATTTTCGGTAGGGGCAACTAATAACACTGAGACTTTGAAAAATAATTTATTGGGGGCTAATACAGCCGGGTTGAGTAATTTCTCTGTTTCAATTACGGGGAATTCGGCTGCTTTTGGTACTTTCACTAATGACCCCTTCGGTTTGACATCAGGTGTGGTTCTCAGCACTGGTAGAGTGGCCGATATACCGGGTCAGAATCTGAAAGATAACTTCACGACAAATGAGAGCGATTTAAGCACGGACTTTGGTGCTAAGGGTGAACGGGGGGATGTGACTCAGCTAAACCTCAGCTTTTTTGCGGATAGCAGGGTTCAAAAGTTGTTCTTTCAATATGTATTTGCTTCTGAGGAGTTTCCTGAGTTCGGCGCTTATGAAGAATTTAATGACGATTTTGAACTGCTGCTGAACGGCACTAATTTGGCCAAATTGAGCGACGGAAAAACAGTTACGATTAATAATCTTGTTCCCGATCCATATAATCGCTCTACATATCACCCAGACTATATTGACAACCCAAGTTTGACAGGTATTGCTGCTAACATCGTTAAGCTCGACGGTTTTACTAAAGTTTTAGGTTTTGAGGGTTTGCTCAAGCAAAATCAGACGAATGTTCTCAGCATCCGCATTAAAGATGTGGGCGATGGCTATTTAGATTCTGCTGTATTTATTAAAGGCGGTTCTGTGGGGACGGTTCAACCTGAGCCGGTTCCCGAACCCATGACTGTGGGGGGCTTGATGGGGGGAGGCGCTATGCTGGCTGCTGGACGAAAGTTACGCAATGGCCGTGGCTCAAGTAATTAATAACGGATGTTGAAGGCAGAAGGCAGAAGGCAGAAGGCAGAAGGCAGAAGGCAGAAGGCAGAAGGCAGAAGGCAGAAGGCAGAAGGCAGAAGAAAGAAGGAAAAAATAGAACAGGAACCATTTTGGCGGTTGCTGTAATATGAATCTAGATTAGCCGTGTTGGAGACAGAAAGGGGGTTTGATGAAGGAAAAGACCTTGTTGCAGTTGTTGAACCGGGTAAAAAAACTCGGTTTGTGCGATCGCGATCGCGTAATATGATGTCAAGTAATTTAACCATTATGGGTACGCAGCGAGGAATGCAAGTCCTCATACAATTGTGACGACGAATGCCCTCACTACGAACCAATTTTCTTGCGGTTGTTCTAGCGGACAGAATATAAGTTTTTATCCCAAATTCGCAAAGGGCGGATTTTTTTGTATGTGGAGTTGCAGCAAATATTGCGGGTAAAACCCGCCTCTACAACCACTGACTAAAAACTAAATAATTTAGCTATGAACAGTACCGTCGGGTAAGATTGTACCTGTTAATGTAGTCCGGGTAAGTTTGACCATAACTCGATCGCCGTAACCGATTTTCGCTCCTGTCAAGTCAGCACCGCTCAAGTCAGCACCGCTCAAATCTGCTCCGATTAAGTTGCTTTCTCTCAAGTTGGCATTGATCAAACAAGCTCCTAACAAATTGGCCCGGAACAAGTTTGCTTGGTGCAAATTCGCGCCTGTGAGATTGACGTTGTGTAGAAAAGCATCACTTAAGTCGGCTTCACTCAGGTTTGCATTGCTCAAGTTTCTTCCAGAAAAATCCTTTTCTTTTAAGGAAGCTCCTTGGAAGTTGGAACCGCTCAAATCGGGAGCTTGGGGCCCAGCTTGGCGGTAAGACTGAGATGGCGGTGGCTGCGATTGGTAGCGGGACGCCTCTGAATAGGGCCCTGCAGGGTTTCCCCCATAGTTTCCCGGATAATTTCCAGGATATTTTCCTGAAGAGGGTTCCGAAGAGTAGCGGGGTTCTTTTGGGTTGGCCGGTGGTGGCTGGGTGTTTTGGTGCTGGGTGTTTGGATACTGAGTATTTCTGTACTGAGTGTTTTGGTACTGAGTGTTTTGGTACTGAGTATTGGGTTGCTGATTGTTTTGGTACTGAGTGTTTTGGTACTGAGTGTTTTGGTACTGAGTATTGGGTTGCTGGGTGTTTTGTTGCTGGGTGTTTTGTTGCTGGGTGTTTCTGTACTGAGTATTTTGTTGCTGGGTGTTTTGTTGCTGGGTGTTTTTGTACTGAGTATTTTGTTGCTGGGTATTTTGTTGCTGAGTGTTTTTGTACTGAGCGTTTTGTTGCTGGGTAGTTTGTTGCTGAGTGTTTCTGTACTGAGCGTTTTGTTGCTGGGTGTGTTTGTGCTGGGTGTTTTGGTGCTGGGTGTGTTTGTGCTGAGTATGTTTGTGCTGAACGTTCTGATTCTGACCTCTTGGTTGAATCGATCGCAATTGTTCGCGAGCTTGATTAATTTCCTTAATCTTTTCTTCAGCTTTCTGTAGTAGTCTGGGATTGTCTTTGGGGATGCGATCGGGGTGCCAAATGAACGCTAAATCCTTGTAGGCTTGGCTAATTTCTTCTCTGGAAGCTCCCGGCAACAGTCCCAGCACTTTATAGTATTGGTCGAGGTCGTTCATTGTACCACCTTTCGCTTTAAGAAATTAGGAATTAAAAATTAAGATCGGAGCAAAAGCCGTTCTCAAAGCTTGCTTGTCCGATCGTGCATTAGATGAACAATAACTCAGCTAAGCCGCTGCTGGCAAAAATTCTCGAATTCGCTGCAAGTATGTTGCAGCATCCTCCAGCATCGGAAAGTGAGCCGTATTCGGAATTATAACAAATTCTACTTTTTTGCTGAGGGAGGCCGCTTGCTCTCCCATGACGGCGGGGATAATTTGGTCAAATTCTCCGGCCACAAGCAGTGTGGGAACACTCAGCCGCGCAAATTCTTGGGGCATTTCCTCGGCTGCTCTTTTGCTGACGGCTGTCACCATTGTACCTATAGCAGCTTGCTCGTCTGCCATTAAAAAATCCTTCAGAAACGCCAGACTGACCTCTGTGGGCAGGGAACGGCGCAAAAACCGGGCCATAAATAGCCGATCGGCAAAAGGAATCGATGCCAGCCAAGATGGTCTAAATTTTACCACATAGCCACCGAATTTGTGAAAAGTTGTAAAAGATTTTTCGTCGTATTCAAAAATTCCGCTGCAAGTGAGAATTGCTTTCTCTACTTTTTCGGGGTAAAGGTTGAGAAATAAAGTAGCAATTGATGCACCTGTAGAGTGAGCATTGAGAAAGACGCGGCTTAAATTCAGAGATTCTAATAATTCAGCTAAATCGCGGGCATAGGTTTCGAGTTCGTAGCTGGACTCAGGAGGCTCTTTCGGCAAGGGCGATCGACCAAAACCTCTCATATCGTAGAGCAAACAATCAAAATCATCAGCAATAGCCCGTGCCGTGCTTTCCCAGTAGCGCGCTGATCCCGCCCAGCCGTGCAGGAATACCATCACTGGTTTCCCGCTGGGTTGGGTACTGTTATCTGCCGTTATCCACTCGTAATAATGTTCTACACCGCGAATTGAAATGAAAGACATGATATTGATTTGGGATTCTGAGATTTTAGATTTTAGATTTTAACTCATAATTGTTCAGTAAATACCAAAATTCCCGCCTTCTTAAAGAAGTCAGGAATCTCAAGACTACACCCATCAAAAAAATCTGCGTTAATCTGCGTCAATCCGCCGACATCTGCGGTCAAAAATTACCAACATAGGAACCAATCATAAATCTTAAGCCGCAGAAGCAGCCAGCCAAAATAAACCATCTACCAAAAGAGTGCTTAACACCGCGCCGCTAAACGCGCGCCAGTGCAGTTGCTTGCCCCGCAAACTCAGCAAACCGACTGTTAGCAACACAGCGATTAAAACTAAAGCACAGCCTATGCCCCAAGGAGTTTCGATTTGACCGATCGCACTTTGAAAAATCGGCATTGCTAATTCCGGTTCCGCGTGCATCACTTGGCGCCAGTAGGGCATCAACCCTGTTAAATAAAAATATAAATCGGTAATGGCAGTGCCAAATAGCGAACCCAAGTAAAAATAGCTGCCAACTTTTCCCCAAGATTTGTCCAAGCACCAAATAGCAAAAGGCAAGCCAATTGCTTCTATAGGTAGATGTAAAATAGGTTCCCATCTGAACCAGCCCCAATAGATAGAACCTGCGAGCCAACATCCGGCAAATCCTAATAATAAATCTCCCCAAAGTTGTGTTTTGGGGCGGAAAATTAGAATTAAACTCAGAACGAACCAGGGGATAGTTGACAGCAAACTGATGGTTGGATATAAGCGAACTAAGGGTGCTTGCACGAAGACTGGAATTGAGACTAAAAATGCTGAGGCACTAAATATCAACCACTGTTTGATGGTGTTTGTTGTGGCTGAAGTGACAGAATTGTCGAGGCGGGCGATGGTGGCAATAGGTGCGATCGCTGAGGATACTAAATTTTGATTAAACAACTGATTGGACTCCGTATTGTTTCAATAGGTGGACTAAAAATTTGGCTGCGGTTGTGGGTGCGACAGTCTCAATGCCGGCGGCGGTTTGGCTGACGTGCCAGCCTTTTGCCGTTTGGGGATTTCGCCACAAATCCAAGTGTTCGATCGCGGGATCTGCATAAAAGCTTTCTCCATCGCCACCGAGAATTGCCGAACTCCAGTGTGTAAAGCGATCGTGGCTGATTCGGTGGATCGGAAAATTGCCCCCCAGGGGTACTCCCCAACCGTCTAAGGCAAAAAAAGCCCCGACTTTGCCGCCGAGTTGCTGCCACATCCAAGCCGCCCCGATCGCCCCGGCTACTCCTGCCGAAAAGCTGACAAATACTAGACTTTCTCCTGCTAACTCTTCGCTGCACAAAAAGTGCAATATGTCAAGAGCTGAAAAAGGCGGATATTTATGAGCGGGAAAAATCTTGACACGATCGACTATTTGCTGGTTTTGGCGATCGGCTGCCAGTCCCCAAAGCCCCGAAAGTCCCGCCAGGAAACAGTCGGTTAGCTTTGGTTCGTGGACTCCGGGGCAAATTACCAGTCTCATAGTTCGTCAAGAAAGTTAATATAGTTCGCAACATAACTTTATCATATAGCTATTATATCATATACTACCCCAGGGGATAGGGTGTTAAACTTATAATAGAGTCAAGTTTGAAGAGTATCCCCCCAAGTTAAAAGCTGGGAACGCTCCAAACCGCATTAATCGGAGGCAAGGTGAGGGAGTCTTAAGAAAACATAAAAGTTATCCCCCCCGGCCCCATGCCCTGTCAAGCTTAGCAAAGGCTGATTCTAGTTTTAAGCTGTTCTGTATTTAGATTTAACTTTTCGGGCGGCGTCGAAGCTGACCCCACAAAAGCTTAAAGAAACAGGATTGTGAGAATTAGAGGCCTGCCAGCTTAGCTGCCCTACGAATTTCGGGTCAGGGTCAATCGATTTTAGATTTGAGATTTTAGATTTGAGATTGACCCCACGGATAAATGCGGCGGTGTGAGGATTTTCGATTTGGGATTGATTCCACGGATAAATCACGTGGCGGGTACCACCTTTGAAATTCTTGGTCAAAAAACCTACTTAGGAGTGATGCCCATCAATCCGGTTTCTAGGATAAATAAGAGGTTTAACCGGGAAGTATGGGCCAAGAAACCGGGAATCAGCCCCGCGCACGTCAGTCGTGCGATCGCACACAATGAAAAATCTCCGATTCCCCCTTCATCCTGCCTGGATCTCTTAGAATAAATAAAATTGAGGAATACAAAGTGGTTGCTTCTCCAGAAAAAATCGATTTCAAAACATCTGCAGCACCCGCAAGTAACGATCGCGTTGCTGTATTGCTGATGGGTTATGGCGAAGTCGAAAGCTACGACGATTTTGCCAACTACAACGAACAAGCTTTAAATTTGCTTACGGCAAAGTTTGCGCCAGTACCGCTTTGGATTTATCCCCCGCTGGCGAAGATTTTAGCAATCTTTGACTTGCACGAGTGGAGTCACCAACACGGTCAATTCGTTTCGCCGCACAATGCAATTTTTGAACAGCAGCGCGCCGGGATTGAGAAGAATTTACAGGAGAAATGGGGCGATAAAGTAAAAGTGTTCAAAGCTTTTAACTTTTGCGCGCCGTTTTTGCCGGAACAAGTGATCCCTCAAATTCAAGCAGAAGGATTTGACAAGATTCTGATTTATCCGCTGTTGGTTGTTGATTCTGTTTTCACCAGCGGCATTGCAGTCGAACAGGTGAATAAAGCTTTAGCACAAACCTTTGATGGTAAGGAACATTGGGTAAAAGGACAGCGCTACATTCCTTCTTTTTACGATGAACCTGCTTACATCCAGCTAATGGCGGATTTGGTAGAAGAGGAAATTAAGAACGATTTAGCTGTAGCGCATTTGCCTTCTCAGATTGGGATTGTGCTGATGAATCACGGTTGTCCGCACAAGGCGAAGGGCTTTACTTCGGGAATTGTGGAAAGTCAAGCTTTGTACGATCGCGTGCGGGAACGTTTGATGTATCGCTATCCTTTGATTTCGGTGGGTTGGCTGAATCACGACACACCGCTGATTGAATGGACGCAGCCGGATGCGACGTTGGCTGCGAAGAATTTGATCGATCTGGGTGCAACTGCGATCGTCTTTATGCCGATCGGATTTGCGACAGAAAATCACGAAACATTGTTAGATGTAGACCACATTATTGAGTCTTTGCAGAAACAGCGTCAAGGAGTTACTTACCGCAAATTGCCTTGCGTTAACGACCATCCTGAGTTCCTGAAAATGGCGGCAGAGTGGGCAAATCCGCAGATTGAAGCGTTGTTGAGTGAGACGGCGATCGCTGTTAATCCGAGTTTGGCTTCCGCGCACCGCGAGCACGCGCATTCTCACGAAGGGCACGGGCATTCTCATGGCGGACACGGGCATTCTCATGGGGATCACGGGCATTCTCATGGTGAGCACGGGCATTCTCATGGCGGGCACGGGCACAGTCATTAATTAATTGAGTCCTTGGGTGGGGGCGGGTTTATTATATTCTTGGTTTCCCACATAGATGGCTGGTAAAACCCGCCCCTACAGGCCTGTAGGGGCGGGTTTTACAGATAATATTTGAGGCTCACAAACAATCTAGATAAACCCGCCCCGGCGATACTAATTGAGTGCGTGAGTTCGATTAATTGAGGTGAAAAGGTCGATCGTCCTTTGTTGTTTTTAGGGAAAGGGCGATTTGCTTTATTATTGAGAGAGCGATCGCAATTTTAGAAAAAAGTATGAAGAAAAAAGTTTCCCTCTTTGTTAAAAGCCAGGTATTACCAACCGTTGTTTATTGCTGGAATGTTGGAGGAAGAATACCGGATTTAAATCAACCTCATTGGTCTGTTGATATAGGCTCTAATCCTTCTACTATCTACCGTGAATATATGGCTAAGGTTGCCAAATCGTCTCGTGGCTTTACTTATGATGAAGCAGAAAAATGGTTATCTGAAACTTTGATTAAATTAGACTTAAATCGATTTGCTAAATGATTAATTTCGATTAATAAATCAGGTTTCTGAAAACAAAACTGCCAAAAAATGCACAGTTATCGACATCAGACTTATTAAAGGCCCTACAATCATTGAATCTACTGTTATTCCTGGATGCGGAAAAGCATGGTAAATTCCCCTCATACTCACCAAATTGTTTGAATAGTAGTTAACGCTTGAATTTTTGCGTCGCGGGTGACTAACGGAAGACTCAAAGATAAAGCAGTGGCGGCAATAATCCTGTCTGGCATATCAGGAACCGTTGCCCTGTCAATTTGTTGAATAGTTGCCGAGATATTGCGATCCAAAGGTGCTAGCATAATCCCCACATTTGGATCGTCCGCAGCATTTAAAACTCGTGTCAGCACCTCGCCTGCCAAACGCCCTCGCTCAATCAAGTAAGAAATTTCTACAATTGTAATTGCGGAAAAGTAGATAAAATTTCCCTCATTAACCGCTTGTTCTAATGCTGTTAATGCTGCTGGCGACAATCTTGGCAGTTCAAAAATGTACCAAATTAGGGTATGGGTATCTGCTACGACTGAGGGCATCAAACAATCTCCCTGGGAAAATTTGCCCACATTTCTTGTCGGGCTTGGGCGATGTCTTCTTCCGTAATATCTACTTTTAAGTCAGCACACAACCCTTTGACACTCTTTAGCGGTCGTTTAGCCATAGTTTTTTGTTGAAGAAATTCAGCAAAATCTAAAACTTCTTGCTGTCGTTCAGGGGGCAATGCCCGCAACTTATCTAAAACTGCTTGCTCTAAATTCATCGTTTATTGCCCTCCGTAATTACTCTAAAATTATCTTCACGCTTTTACTTACCAAATTTAAAAAATGTGCTGGTAACATACTTACCATATTATAAGGTAAATCCCACAAAAAACTAACGCCTCTTGCATCCTAGTTTGAAATAATATTTTTCGGAGTGGAGTGCGATCGCCCCTAATTTTGTAGGTGCGTCGCTATGAGATTTTCCAGCTATTTGAAATAGCTCAAGGCGACGCACTTTACACTATAGCGATCGCCCCAACCAACTTATCAATCTCCGCCTCAGTTGTAAAATAGTGAACACAAGCCCGCACACAATCAGGATTAAGAATAGTCCTTACCATAATTCCCTGTTTTTCCAACAAATCGACAAGCTTTTTGTGCGGCATCCCATTACTTAATCGAAACGAAACCAAACCAGCTTCCGGCGCAGATGTCCGCAAACATTCCACATCGGGAAGTTCCGACAAACGCTCCCAGAGATACTTACTCAAACGGCAAATTTCTGCATACCTTTCCTCGATCGTACCCCATTCATGTTGCAGGGCGATCGCACTCCGCAAACCCGCATACAAAGGATAAGCCGAAGTCGCAATTTCATAGCGCTGCGATCCAGGTTTCCAGCCAAGAACTTTAGCATTAGCATCCGTTACAATTCCGCGCCAACCGATAAACACCGGATGCAAATCTGCCAAAGCTTCCGCACTCACATAAAGTCCCCCCAAACCTTCCGGGCCGCACCACCATTTGTGACCAGTAAAAGCATAAAAATCAACCCCCGATTCAATCAAATTTAAAGGCAAAACCCCCACAGATTGAGCCGCATCAACTAATACTCTAACTTTGTGATGCTTTGCAGGCAATTCCTCTTGTAACCCCCCTTGAATTAGGGAGAACTCCTCTTGTCCCCCCCCTTGGCAAGGGGGGGTTAGGGGGGGTTCATGACACACTTTCACAATCTCAGCCAGAGGCAAAACTTGGCCAGTATTCCACAAAATGTGACTGATAACCAACAAGCGAGTATTTGGCTGCAAACTATCAGCAATCACCGCCACCGGATCACCCTCATTCAAAGTAGCCGCCAACGGACAAATCGAAACCTCAATGTTGAAACGGCGCTGAAGTTCCATTACACTAGCTACAATGCCGGGGTGTTCGCAATCAGAAAGCAGCAAATGGTCGCCTGCTTTCCAGTCAATGCCCCACAGCGCAATATTGCAGCCGACGGTGACATCTTCAGTTAGGGCGATGGTTTCAGGAGGTACGGTCAACTCAGATGCGATCGCCCGTCGCGTCAGCATCGCCTCCTGAACCACCCAAGCCCCCACCTCCCCCGAAAACGGCCCCCCAAGCTGCACCCGTTTGTAAGCCTCATAAATCGCCTCTAAAGCAGGCTCAGGCAGCGGCCCTTGTCCGCCGTAGTTAAAATAAGCTTTATTGGCCAAAGCTGGGAATTGTTGCCGGTGATTGTCCTTTGTCATTTTTTTTTGTAATTATTGATAACGTTAATATTGAATAACTGATGGTGTGAACTTTCTATCCTTTGATTTGGCCTCAAGCTAAATAATCAATCCGTGTATCCGTGTCAAAATCCGTGTCGTGCTTTCCTTCTAATTATTCTATGCCTTGCGAATACTAAATGTTAATAACTGACAAACTGCTACTTTCCTATCAGCGATGCCATCTCCGAGCATTTTTAGACACCTGCGGAGACTGGAAACAACTAGATCCCCCCAGCGACTTTTTGCTGAAACTGATGCGCGACAGCGCCGCATACCAGCAGCAAGCTTTGGAACACGAGACTTACCAACAACCATATTATCCTAGAGGGGATTGGGAAGCCGGCGCGGCCGCTACATTGAGTTTAATGCAGCAAGGGGTCGATCGCATTTACCGAGGAGTTCTGATCCAGGGCGAATTCGGCCAAACCAACGGCGCAACAAATTCTCTGGTAGGAATTGACAGTCAATATTTCCCAGAATTTGGCGAAATCCCCGAAACTCCCCTTGATATTTCATCCTCCAATCTGCACTCTTCAAACATTACCCTGATCAGCCGCCCCCATTTATTAATCAAACAGCCGGGACAATCAAATTTTGGCAATTGGAGTTATATTACTGCGGATATTTGGCTTAGCAAGCGACCAAAACAAGAGTATCAAATTATCGCAGCTTTTCACGCCCAAGTTTTAGCTTCCGTACAGGAAACAATGCCAGAGACTGCGTGGCTGATGCTGCGAAAAAAAGGGTGGTGGCAGGTGAATCTAGACCAGCGAACTCCTCAGATGTTCGAGATTTTAGATGATTGCATTCAGATGATAGAAAATCGGGATAAACCAGAGGTGTTCATTTCCCGGCAAAAGTGCAATCTTTGCGGTTGGTATACTATCTGTCACGCCGAAGCGGAATCTATTAAACATCTTTCGTTATTGCCGGGAGTTACGGCCAGCCGCTATGCTCGACTAAAAACTCTCGAAATTACTGATGTTGAAGCTCTCGCTAATGCTAGTTCCGAACTGCTGGCTGAGTATCCAGAATTCCCTGACAGAGTTGCTTTTGATGTTGTGCAGCAAGCTCAATCGCACTTGCTAAATCAACCGCTGTTGCGGGAAGAAGGAAGAAGGAAGAAGGAAGAAGGAAGGCACGACACGGATTTTGACACGGATACACGGATTAACGATCGAGAAGAACGTAGAAGTGAGAATTCCGAAGAACTTAACTCATCTGAAATAGTACCAGATATTGTAGACAATATCTTGAATGACATCGCAGTTGAAGAAGTAAAAATTAGAGAAAATAAACCTGCGACATCTTCTATACCTGCGCCAATTCTCCGCAAGAAACCAATTCCGTATTCCCAATCTGTCTTTTTGCCGATCGCCCCAATCGAACTCTACTTTGACATTGAAGCGGAACCAGAGTTAAACTTGGATTACCTCCACGGAGTCTTAGTTGTTGACAGGTACAACAAGACGGAAAAATTCCACGGTTTTTTAGCAGAATCAGCAGCAGAGGAAGGTGCAATCTGGCAGCAATTTTTAGAATTAATGTGGGCTTATCCTATTGCTCCGATTTTCCACTTTTGCGACTACGAAGTCAAGACTTTTAAGCGACTGGCTAAACTTTACAATACTCCAGCTTATTTGTGGAAACCGGTGCTGAAACGGTTTGTAGATATTCACAAACAAGTGACGCAAAAGGCGATTATGCCGGTGGAAAGTTACGCACTCAAACCAATTGCGCGCTGGCTGGGTTTTGACTGGCGAGATGCTAAGGCTAATGGTGCTCAGTGCGTCTGCTGGTACGACGATTGGCTCAAAACCGGCGATCGATCGCTCTTGGAGGCGATCGTCCGCTACAATGAGGACGACTGTCGTGCTACTTATGTGGTTAAAGATTGGTTGACCAATTTTTTGCTGAATCATGAGCCGTGATTTTTAGATTTAATCAACCGCGAAGGAAGAAAGGGCAGAGGAAGAAAGGTAATAATGTATTTATTGGTAAAATGCGAAGGCTAGCAAAAGCAACTATATTTATTGTCTGTTTTTTGATGGCAGCAACTGTTGCTATTTGGGTAAACCAATCAGCCAAATCTTTCGCCGTTACGAAAATAGATTTTATCGGCAGAGCAATATTTCCTACAGGTTCTCCGTTTCAGGGGACGGAAATTGGCGGACTTTCGGGCATTACTTATGATGCCGAGAAACAAGTTTATTATGCCATTTCTGATGACCGCAGCAGCAAGGCTCCGGCGCGCTTCTATACTCTCAAAATTAACTTGCAATCTGGTAAACTGGAAAAAGAGCAAATTACTTTTACTGGTGTCACTACTTTATTAGATGAAAACGGCAAAGGTTTTCCTGAATTAAGTTTAGATCCTGAAGGGATAGCTTTTACTGGCAATAGCGTGTTTGTTTCTTCTGAGGGAGATGTCGATCGCCAAACCAATCCTTTTATCAAAGAGTTCTCCCTCGATGGTAAACTCCTGAAAACGCTGGCAATTCCTGAACTATTTTTGCCGGATGACAAGGGCAGTAAAGGCATCCGCAACAATCTCGCTTTTGAAAGTTTAACTTTAACGCCCGATCGCAAATACCTATTCACCGCTACCGAAAACGCCTTGGTTCAAGATGGCGCCGTAGCTTCCCTGGAAACCGGGAGTCCGTGCCGGATTTTGCGCTACGATGCGGTGAGCGGCAATCCAGAAGCATCGTTTCTCTACATCACCGAACCGCTACCCGCTGGTGCGAATCCTGTGGGAAAATTGACTAGCAACGGTTTAGTGGATTTGTTGGCGATCGACGATAACCGCTTGCTGAGTTTAGAGCGTGCTTTCTCCCTGGAAACCGGCACAACTATCAGAATTTTTGAGATTTCTCTGGAAAAGGGCGATCGTATTGAAGCACTCGAAAGCCTCAAAAGCCGTCTGGGCGAGGTTTCTCCCGCTCAAAAACGCCTGCTGCTGGATTTGGACACGCTGAAAATTCCCCTAGACAACATTGAGGGGTTGACATTCGGCCCGGTGTTAGGCGATGGTAGCAGAGGTCTGATTTTGGTGAGCGACAACAACTTCAGTCCGCTGCAAGAGACTCAAATTTTGGGCTTCCAAATAAAAGTTCAAAAAACCTCTTGACAAAAGGTGAAGTGATAGGCATAATAGAAATTGTGCCTGAAAAAACGGCAAAACGAGGGACAGTAGTTCAATTGGTTAGAGCACCGCCCTGTCACGGCGGAAGTTGCGGGTTCGAGCCCCGTCTGTCCCGTTCTCTCGTAGTCAAGCTTCTAAACTTTGATTGTTTTGATTGGATATAGTGCTGATGTAGTTTGCGCTCAAAATCCGACCACTGCGTAAGATTTTTCCTGAAAAGCAAGGAAATGGCATCCGTTTTAGATTGACTTTTGGGGGCAAGATTTGCTTTTGACCCCTTGTCGGTTTGGTTAACTCCCAGCAGCCCTCAAAGGTGCGAGGAAATAAAGGGTCGGGCGATCTGATATGTCAAAACCAGGACGATCGGCACGAGAATCGGAATCGCCACTAGCAGTCCCCATTTGCCAAACCTAAGTTTTTGACCGTCGGATTTGAACAGGAAAATCACAGCGGCAATTCCCATAAGTATCCAGAGACCACCGAAGCCCATGAAGACTGTATAGCCTGCATCTTGCATTTTTTTTGACCTTTAATAGTAGTCCATCTTTAATGTTAGTTGCAGTCTGTTTCGGGTGACATCTTCTAATAGGTCGATCAAATTTCCCAAATATGACTCATTTCGAGTTGGGTTGGCAGCGGCCCTGACTTTCGCACTCGATACGCTGAGTTCGATCGCTCATAATTGTTGCTAAATCCGGCCTTCCCGTCAGCTTCAGCCGCCAGTCGGCCCAAATTCCGTACAGCCAATTGGCGATCGCCCCGATCACTGGTAACTTAGTAACTGCATAAATCCATCCCATACCTAAAATCTCGTAGGTGCGACGAAAAACCTCCACATTTTTAACCGCCGTACCGTCGGGTAATATCGCGTGAATCCGACCCATCGCCGTTTCGTAGTCGATTCCGCCGTGGGCCTCCGGGTTGTAGCCATCCTCCGCAATATCCACAAACGACACTAAATCTCGCCCCGCGTCGCGTTTTTTTAAGAAATTAACCTCCCGCACGCACAGAGGACATTCACCGTCGTACAGTAACTCAATCTGCCAAGCAGGCGCAACAGACGCGGGTGAGGGCGCAACAGATTCGGAAAACTCAGTTTTAGCAGCAGACATAGGGAAATATATTTTAATGTCGTCGATCGCACACAAACATTTTACAAGCATCAATAGTTATCAGGTGCGCCTTGGGTACTCCTAAAGCAGTTATTTGTGGTGTAAAAAATAGTCCCAAAGGTCAATCCAGTCTTGGCTACCCGCAAGCTATTATCATCAAGATGCCCTCTCCTGCCTTGCCGGAGACTTTCGCCCGATCGCCCGATAGTCGAATATCAAGCAATTCGAGGCAAAGCACCTGCCAAGCACAACTGTTAATTCGGCAACAAAATATAATAAAATTTAAAGTCTTAAACATCAGCTATTCCCCCAACCAGCAAATCGCCCCCAATCTAAAAGCAAAAATCTACATGAATGTCAGAGTCCGTCTAGCCCCCAGTCCCACCGGAAACCTACACATCGGTACCGCCAGAACCGCCGTATTTAACTGGCTGTTTGCCCGCAACCAAGGCGGCAAATTCATCCTGCGGGTAGAAGACACAGACGTAGAACGTTCTAAAAGCGAATACACCGATAACATCCTCGAAGGCCTCACCTGGCTGGGTATGGAGTGGGACGAAGGCCCGAGTTTTCAGTCACAGCGTCTGGAAATATACCGCCAAGCAGTCCAAACCCTTCTCGACAATGGACTCGCCTACCGCTGCTACACCACGTCGGAAGAACTCGACGAAATGCGGGAAGCACAAAAAGCCAACAAACAAGCCCCCCGCTACGACAACCGACACCGCAACTTGACAAGCAAAGAGCGCGCAGCTTTTGAAGGCGAAGGGCGACAAGCTGTGATTCGGTTTATCATCGACGACGATCGCACAATTTCTTGGAACGACATGGTGCGCGACACCGTAACCTGGAAAGGTAGCGACCTCGGCGGCGATATGGTGATTGCCCGTGCATCCAGCGGCGGCGTCATCGGCCAACCACTCTACAACCTCGCCGTAGTTGTCGATGACATCGACATGGGCATCACCCACGTCATCCGTGGCGAAGATCACATCGGCAATACTCCGAAACAAATATTGCTCTACGAAGCTTTGGGCGCGACAATCCCAGAATTTGGCCACACGCCGCTGATTTTAAACTCCCAAGGACAAAAGCTTTCTAAACGCGACGGCGTAACCTCGATTTCTGACTTCAAAGATATGGGCTACCTGCCCGAAGCTTTAGTTAATTACATGACTTTGCTCGGTTGGACTCCGCCGGATTCAACGCAGGAAATATTTACACTGTCGGAAGCAGCAGAATTATTTACCTTCTATCGAGTCAACAAAGCCGGTGCAAAATTTGATTGGGATAAACTCAATTGGCTTAACAGTCAATACCTGCACAAAATGCCAGTGCCGCAATTGACTGATTTACTGATACCTTATTGGCAGAAAGCCGGTTATGAATTTGATTCGGAGGCAGACCGCCCCTGGCTCGAACAAATAGCTGCTTTAATCGGCCCGAGTCTCGTTCGCTTAACCGATGCTGTGGATATGTGTAAGGTATTCTTCTCCACCACGGTGGAATACGAAGAAGAAGCACTCGCACAGTTGCAGCAACCAGGGGCTGCACGGGCTTTACAAGCAGTTGTAGAAGCGATGGAAAGTCATTCGTCCCTGACATCAGCGGAAGCTCAGAAAATCACTAAAAAGCTCAGTAAAGAGAAAACTCTTAACAAAGGGCTAATTATGCGATCGCTCAGAGCCGCTCTGACAGGTGCAATGCACGGCCCCGACCTGATAGAATCTTGGGTAATCCTTCACCAGCGAGGAACGGCTAAAACCCGTTTGCTTGATGCCATTAGCAACTTGAATTTGCCGGCTGTTGGTGTCGCGGACGAAACTTCTACCCCAGAACAACCAAAGGCAGAAACAGTCGCCGAAACTTCTGCTACAGAACAGTCAGCAGCGGAGGTTTCAAAAGTCGAAACACCGACTATTGAAACAATCGAAACCCCGGTTGTTGAACCATCAGCAGCAGAGGTTTCAGAAGTCGAAAAACTTGCGCTCGAAACAGTCGAAACGCCGACTGTCGAACCAGCAGTGGAAGTTACAGCAGTCGAAATACCGACTACAGAAACAGGCGAAGTGTCGGCTCTTGAACCAACCGACGGGGAGGTTGCAGCAGTCGAAATACCGGCTCTTGAAACAGTCGCAGCAGCAGTTGAAATACCTGCCGCCAACCAGCAAAAAACTATTGCGAGTGGAGAAATGACTTCATCAAACGAACCAGAAACAACCGTTATCATCACCGAAATTCCTGCCGGAAATGAAGCAGACAGTTCCAGCGGTACAACAAAAGTCATAATTACCGAAGAACCGCCGAGTCAGGGCCAGCAGATCAAAGAACAAATTATCTCAATTTTGTCCGAGTTTCCCGCTTACATTGGCAGCTTTTACGAGCAGTACAAAAGTCCCCTGACTGTTGTCGGTGTAATTGTAGCCTCGATTGTCTCTTTGAAAGTGCTTTTGGGCGTAATAGACGAACTCAACGACATCCCCCTGCTAGCACCCACATTCGAGCTAATTGGTATCGGATACACCGTGTGGTTTGTCTACCGCTATTTGCTGCGATCGTCCAATCGGCAACAATTAGGTCAAGAAATTCAAGCATTGAAAGAACAAGTTTTCGGCAAAAAGTCCTAAACTTTTGCTGTAATTAGTTGAATTTAGGCCCGACATTGACAACTTTAAATAAGTTGTTAGTGTCGGGTTTTTAAATGACTAATGACTGTTGACTGTTGACTGTTGACTGTTGACTAATGCTAATCACTAAACCCCAGTAGCAGTAAAAGCCGCCCAATAATAAGGATTAGCAAAAGGATAAGGTTTGCGGTTGCGAATTTGCTGCAAAGAAGCCTCCGCAATCAGGCGATAACTTTGAGAAAGCCGATCGAACATTTGCGAAATTTGAGGTTGAAAATCCGCCAACAACACCTCCAATTCCTCGCTAGTCAAATCCCGCAGCCACCTTTGAGCGTCCCCCAGGGCGATCGCCACATCTCCCACCTGCAACCGAGAAAACCGTCCCAGATTTTCATAAAACTTGCTTGTCAGCAGCAGCGTAGAAACATCGTTAACCTTCCAAAGACTGCTAACCACACTAGACGTGCCAGCATACAACAAACCCGCCGACAAACCCACAAAATCTCCTCCAGCACCGCTAACTCCGCCAGCGGCAATTTCGCAACCCGATAAAGTAACTAAAAAATATTGCCGAAAATCAAGATTAAAAATTTCCTCCAAACTCAGAGAATCATTCCTCAAAAACACGGCGGATTTCAGTGGCCAAGCCAAATTAAGCAAACTCAAACAAGCAAAGTGAGCGCAT
Source organism: Microcoleus sp. T3_D1 (assembly GCF_036700405.1). Classification (NCBI taxonomy): domain Bacteria; kingdom Bacillati; phylum Cyanobacteriota; class Cyanophyceae; order Oscillatoriales; family Microcoleaceae; genus Microcoleus; species Microcoleus sp. T3_D1. The sequence goes on along the minus strand of NZ_JAUBOV010000032.1, from coordinate 8,864 downwards.
TTTTTATGCGGCAACTGCCCTATTTGCTGGGGCAAATCCCCATTATTAGCAGACATTTCTTGGGAAAAAGCCTCTTTAATTGCCGGCTTATGGCGCAGAACTTCTGTACTGGCAAAATACTGGGAAATAGTGCCGATTTCAATGTTGCTGTAGAACGCATCTCTGGTGAAAGTTGGAATTGCCAAAAGCTGCTGCAAACCGGGTTTGTACCGACCAATAGCCGCTCCGCGTGCACTTTGTCTCAACAGCAATAGCTGACAGCTAGGAGCATAGCGAATTCCTCCGGCAAATCGATCGATCAAATAAGCAGCAGGCGCTGCAACGTCGCCAAAAGACGAACTTTGAGAAAAATCCGAAAGGCTGTAGGTTTCCCCATCAAAACCGCTGCGATCGCTCCACCCAGACCTAAAAATTCCCCCACCATCCTCAAACCCGTCTCTCCCCGCCAAAGGCAAAGCGTGGAGTGGCAAAGCGTGCAAAAATCGGTGCGGCACAAAAATCAGCCGATCGCAATTATCGGGAATCAGCGCCACCACTCGATCGATTTCCAGCATCGCAGCCAAGCGTTTGAGGCGAGCCGGGAGATGATTGATCCAGCGACCTTTTTGTTCAGAATAAGCGGTGAGGTACTCCTGGCCCCAACTTTCGGCAGCCAAAGCATTTTCCGACGAACACAGGTGAACGGCGGGATATTGTGCACTCTTCACCACCACAAAAGCAACCAGCAACTCCCCCAAACTCGCCCACACCACAGCAGCGCAATTGTCATCAGGCAACAATTGGCGAATTTGCTCGAAAGCGATCGGTTCAACTTTGTGAGCTAGGCTGAAGAAAGGATCGTTTGCCTGCACCTCCCGCGCAATCAACCTATCAAGCTGCTTCCACAATTGATTTAAGTGCATGAAGTCCGAGTTCGGCAGCAGAGAACCGCTGCTCAAACCTTGGCTATCGCCCTCAGAAATCAAAGTCGTGTTGGGATCGGGTTCTCCCTCTTCTTGGTGCTGCTGTTCCCCCGCTATTTCCAGTTGCAGCGACTCCAACTCGCTTCGCACCCCTGCGGGAATTTCGGCTTTCGGAGTCAAGTGGCATTTAACCAGCAGTTCTACCAAATTCCGATTTTTGTGGCGTTCGGCGTATTCCAGAGCCTTAGCGTAATATTCTGGTTGGGTGGCGCCGAGTTCCAGGCAAACTTGCACCAGGCATTTATAGAGTCCAGCCCAGGTGCGGGTTAATTTAACTTTTGCGGTACTCGTCCGTGAAGCGTAGCTATCCCGTAGGGAATCGCCAAAATCGACTGTATCAACCCCAACTTCGCAACGCAAGAATTCCACAGTATCGACAGCAGCAGTAAAAGCCCCGTAGGCGCGAAGCAAGTCGCCTCGAACTCGGTAAGCTTGACCCAAATAAAATAAAATTTCAGCCCAGCGGTGGGGATAGGTTTCGCGAGTGTAGACTTGGGTGGCGTTTTGATAGCAGCCGATCGCGCTTTCGATGTGGGACAAGTTTTCCGCCTCCGTCAGTTGCGAATAAGCCCTGCCGAGATAAATTTGCAGCATTGCCCAGCGGTTGGGATATGCCTGCCTGGTGTAGACTTCCCCTGCATTTTGATAGCAGGCGATCGCGCTTTTGAGGTTGCGGTTTTTTTCCCCTTTCACGTGTTCGCAGAAAGCGCGGCCGAGGTAGGCACACAGCATTGCCCAACGTTCTGGAGTTTTTTGGCGGTTGCAAAACAGCAAAGCATTTTGATAGCAGGCGATCGCCATTTCCATATTTTCGGCTTTTTCCCCTTTCACCCGCCGACTGTAGATCCTACCGAGGTAAGTTTGGATCGAAGCCCAAGCTTCGGGAAATTTGATGCGGGTGTAGACTTGTAAAGCATTTTGATAGCAGACGAGCGCCATTTCCAAATTTTCCACCGGATCGCCTTTGATGCGATCGACAAACACCCGGCCCAAATTCCTTTGAGTCGTCGCCCACTGCTGCGGAAAAGCTTCCCGAGTCCGCACCTGCAAAGCTCTCTGATAGCACGTAACCGCGTATTCGAGATTTTCAGCTCGGTTGCCCTGCTGCAACTCGCAGTAAGCATTTGCCAAATTATTTTGAGTTGTCGCCCAACGCCGGGGAAACACCTTGCGGTTGTAAACTTGCAAAGCATTGTGGTAGCAAGCGACTGCCAGTTCCAGATTTTGGGCTCGGTTGCCCCGCAGCCGGCGGCTGTAAGCACGGCCGAGATTGTTTTGAGTGCTCGCCCACTCTTCCCCGAAAGCCTCGCGGCTGCGAACTCGCAGGGCATTTTCAAAGCAGGCGATCGCGTGTTCTAGATTGTCGGCCGGATCTCCCCTGAGACGCTCGCTGTAAGCGTTGCCCAGATTATTTTGCAGCGTCGCCCACTGTTCCGGGTACTGTTCGGGCGTGCGTACTTGTAGGGCATTTTCAAAGCAAGCGATCGCCTGTTCGATATTTTGAGCCTTATCACCTCTGGGGCGATCGGTGTAAGCGTTGCCCAGATTGTTTTGCATCACCGCCCATTCTTGGGGAAAGTCTTTGCGGGTAAACACCTTAGCAACTGTTTCGTAACCGGCAATTTCGATTTCCAAGTTATTAGCCTTGCTGCCAAGGGGAAACCGCCCAATTTTGTTGCTCAGATTGCCGATCAGGGCTGCAATCCGCCTTCTCTCGGATTCTTGGGCAGCAGAAAACACCAAATTTGCCCAGCAGCGCAGCAGTTGTGCAAAATTCTGGTCGAGTTTGTCTAAATTGTTTCTCAGCAGCGAGTACAGGTGCTGCGAATCAGCGCTGCGCGCCACTGCCTGCAATACTTCTGCTAAAAAAGCCAGATATGCTGCCCCGGTTGCGGGCAGTTTAGAATTGCCCTTTGCAGATTCTAAGGGTGCGATCGCCTTTTGGAAAAATTTTGCAGCTTTGAGCAAGCTTTCTCGCGTCAGTGCCACTTCTTCCAAATAAAGCGTTTGCACGAACCCAAAGTCGATCGACTTTGGACTCGTCCTCAAAATCAAATCTATTCCTGAGTCCCCAGGATTTTCCAGCAGCGCTTGGAGCATATTAACATCAGTTTTGCGACGCTGTTCGTCCATCGTGCATTCCGCCAAACTATTAACCATAGGAGCGCTGCTTCCCTGCAACCAAGTGAACTACCCACCCCTAAATCGTAGTACCGAATATAGTAGGGGCTTCTGTACTCATAGGCGAGTGCCAAAGCGGAGACTTTCGTCCCAGCTTTGGTCTTACCTCGCATCCTAAAGCAGAAACGGCTGAACCTTCCGCCTTTAGTATTGTGATACCTTCTGCTTTCATCTTTATCGCTGCGTTCCCCTCCCGATCGCGATCGGTAGCACAGTGAGGATAAGTCCCTTCCCTCATATCTAATGGCATCTCGGTCATTTGATCGAAACAATTAGAACAAAGTTTGGAACTGGAAACCCCTCTATCAATCTCGACTAAGTTCGCGCCTTTGCGTTCCCACTTGTAGGCTAAGAAGTTTGTAAAACTTTCCAAAACCTCATCTGATATTGCTTTCGCAAAATTGGAATTGCGAATCATGTCCCAGAAATAAAATTTTTCTACTATGACCGCGAGGCGATCGCTGACCAACTTATAACTAAGTTTATGTAGAAAATCTTGCCACCAATTCCTAAACCGTTCGCCTACCTTGGTCACAGCTTTTCTATATTTGTATTCAGAAGCACTTTTTTTCTGCTGGTCTGTTAACTTTTGCTGCTGGCGCTTCAAGTTCTTCTCGTGCTTGGCAAAATGCTTAGCATTAAAGTCATATTTAGATTTTTTTTCATCATCGGGGACAATAGCACAGTATTTCAATCCTAAATCCATGCCCGCAATCCTACCTTCTTTTGTTGTCTGGTTCTGAGCTTTAATTTCAGTCAGTATAGATGCAAAATATAGCAATCCTAAATGATTTGTGTAATTCTTGTAGGGGCAAAACCCACGCCCGGTTGCCCCGCCTTGGCTGGGGTAGGCACGGGGAGTAGGGGTAGCACTACCCTTACATATTTTTACAACTGATTTAGGATTGCTATATTTTCCTGAATATTTTTTACTAATAATTGAATTATCAATTTTACCCTCACTTAATCTATATCTCTTTATTTGGGGCTTAGTTATTTCGCTATACCGGGAAATCCTAGTACCCGCTCCAACCTTCACGTTTTGAGGATACTGAAATGACGGTTTTTTATCTTGAGATGGGAACTTATCAAACCCAGCCAATTCATCAAGAAAGTTTTTGTATGCAGTCGTTAAGTCAAGCGTACTAGCTTGCCAAAATTGGCTGTAATACTTACCTATCCCTACACTTCCATCGGATTTTTTGAGCGTCGGTAAAAGTGTGTTGAACCCGAAGCAGCCAAATCCTTTACCAGTTTTTTTATAAACTTCAATTGATTTATTTAGACCATAATTAGACCACCAACGCGCACACCCAAAAGTTGAAGCTACTTGTATTTGTTGATTTTGGGTAGGATACAAACGAACTTGGATAGCCTGGTGTAGCAATCAACATCACCTCCTTGGTTCTTCTATTCTCTCACAATATACAGTTGATTATCAAAGCATTACGAAAAAATTTTGTGACGAAGATTACATATTTTCTCTCTTGAAAGCGATACGCAAAAATACTTGAGGATGCAATCGTCCTCACCTGCCCTTCCCACTATAACGGTACTCGGTTTAGTGGGAAGGGCGCGAAATAGTTAAACCAGGATTCACCAGTCCCAACAGATACGCAGATAGCGAAACTAGCACCTACGATCGCTAATAGTATTATTTTGCGCGTGGCTCTTGAGTAAAATCGCGGTAAAAGGCGCCCTCACCCTGTGGCGGCGGGTTTCACAGGCATTTCTAAAATTGACAAACCCGCCCCGACAGACTTGCAGCGGGACGGGTTTACTTTTACTCCGATCGGACTTACGCTAAGAAACCCGGTTTCTGGGAAACTATTGGGTTGAGTAACGAGAAATCTCGAAAGAAACCGGGTTTCTGAGGAAGAGTGTGTCCGGGAGTAAAATCATATCCGGTCGATTACCATTCATCAGGTAGGGGCGGGTTCACCAACAATATCTGCCAATAATTGACAATCTCAAAAACCCGCCCGGCCGGGATATTATGGTCAATCGATCGGACATGATATAAGGAATGAGAATTAAATAAAATCCACTTTTCCTGTTTGTTGTGGGATGGGCGTCCCGCCCGTCCTTTCTGGGCGGGCTGGACGCCCATCCCACAAGAAAAAAGGGAAATTATTTAATTGACGATCCTAAGTGAGTTATCTAGGATATTGCGCCAGCTTCAGCACTACAGCTAACAAAAATCAACTCAGTAAATTTTACTGTACCGCTTGAGAGCGCAACGCTGACTCCACTGCCTGCAGAGCTCGATCGACTTCAGCGGCAGTGACAATCAGCGGCGGGACAAACCTCAGCACTTTCGGCCCTGCGGGAACCAACAAAACTCCCGCGGCGATGGCAGATTTGACGATATCAGCGGATGTAAGTTCGATGTCAGCTTGCAATTCCATCCCGACAATCAAACCCCAGCCGCGCACTTCGGCAATTAAATGCGGATATTCGGCCGCCAACTTGTTGAGCCCTGCTTTCAACTGTTCCCCGCGCTGCTGCACGTTTTCTAGAAGGTTTTCCCGTTCCAAAGTTTGGCAAACGCACAAAGCTACAGCGCAAGCAAAAGGATTGCCACCGAAAGTGCTGGCGTGACTTCCCGGTTCAAATACATCGCAGAAAGATTTGCACAGCATAGCGCCGATCGGGATACCGCCGCCCAACCCTTTCGCAGACGTAAAGATATCCGGTTCAATGCCGAGGTTTTCGTAGCCCCAGTATTTGCCGCTGCGTCCCATCCCGACTTGCACTTCGTCGAGAATCAGCAAAATACCTTTTTCGTCGCAAATTTCCCGAATGCGCTGGAAGTAGGCGATATCTCCGGGGCGAACTCCGCCTTCGCCTTGCAGCGCTTCCAGCATAATTGCAGCTACTTGGCGTTCGTCTTTGTCGAGTTGCTCGATCGCACTTTCGATCGCACTAATATCGTTGTAGGGCACATAGTGAAATCCCGGCACCAAAGGGCTAAAACCCTTCTGATATTTAGGCTGTCCCGTGGCCGTAATTGTCGCCAAAGTCCGCCCGTGGAAACTCGCAACAGCCGTAATGATTGTCGGATTCGAGATATTTAATTTTTCGTGGGCGTATTTGCGGGCGAGTTTAATTGCCGCTTCATTAGCTTCCGCGCCGGAGTTGCAAAAGAAGGCTCTGTCAGCGCAAGAATGGTCTACAAGCCACTTCGCCAGCTCGCCCTGTACGGGGATGTAATAAAGGTTAGAAACGTGGTGTAGGGTCTGAATTTGCTGAGTTACCGCTGCAATCATTGCCGGGTGGGCGTGTCCCAGAGTGCAGGTAGCAATACCAGCCACAAAATCGAGATATTCGCGGCCCTCGGTATCCCAAACGCGGCAGCCCAGGCCCCGTTCTAGGGCGATCGCAAAACGCCCGTAAGTGGTCATTACATAGCTGTCGAAGCTCTCAGAACTGAAGAGACTGGCTTCGGCTTGCACGCTTGGTTCTTTTAATAAGGTTTCTGGACTCACGAATCGCTCCTTAACACATAATATGTAGACCTCGATTGTACGGTAAAAATCCCGGTTAGCGGTGCAGGCTGTTAGTTTTGTCATAAAATCATAACAGTAACAACAATTAATCCCTCACAAATCTACTGATGAGTTATTACATTTCTCCTAACTTTCTCGATAAAGTTGCGGTGCACGTCACTAAAAACTTTTTAAATTTGCCCGGAGTAAGAGTCCCCCTAATTTTAGGAATTCACGGCCGCAAAGGAGAAGGCAAAACTTTTCAAACCGAACTGGTTTTTCGGCGGATGGGCTTTGAACCGGTGATGATATCTGGTGGGGAATTAGAAAGCCCGGATGCCGGAGATCCGGCGCGTTTAATTCGCTTGCGCTACCGGGAAGCTGCGGAGCAAATTAGGGTGCGGGGCGAGATGTGCGCCATCTTTATTAACGATTTGGATGCTGGTGCTGGCAGGTTCGATACTACTACTCAATATACTGTCAATACTCAGATGGTCAATGCGACTCTGATGAATATTGCTGATAATCCAACTAACGTGCAGTTACCGGGAAGTTATGACAGTACGCCGCTGCACCGAGTGCCGATTATTGTCACCGGAAATGATTTTTCTACGCTGTACGCGCCGCTGATTCGCGACGGGCGGATGGAAAAGTTTTATTGGGAACCCAGCCGCGATGATAAAATTGGCATTGTTGGGGGAATTTTTGAGTCGGACAAATTGTCAAAAACCGATATTGTCGCGTTAGTCGATAATTTTGCCGATCAGGCGATCGACTTTTTTAGCGCTTTGCGATCGCGCATTTATGACGAACAAATCCGCGAATTCATTCACAAAGTAGGAATCGAGCGAGTTTCCAAGCGTTTGGTAAACACTTTGGAAGCAGCGCCAGATTTCCATAACCCGAATTTCAGTCTCGCTCATTTATTAGAAATGGGCAGTTTGATGGTGGGTCAACAAAAGCGGATTAAGGAAATGCGCTTAGTAGATGAATACAACCAATCGCGCCTGTTCAACGTTCAAGGAACCCCCAATCCTCCTGCTGCTGCGCCCACGCAAAGTGAATTAAACGACCCGTCATCCAAATATTATAAGGCTTACGTTGAGCCAAGTTCTGAAGGTGGTAACGGTCATGCGGCGCGGCTAAGTTCCGAGGTATTGGAACAAGTAAAGCAGTTGTTAGCAAGAGGCTGCAAAATTGGCATGGAATATGCAGATAATCGCCGATTTAAAACTGGTTCTTGGCAAAGTTGCGCGACGATTAAAACTGCACAGGAAAAAGATGTGGTTGCATCTTTAGAAACTTGTTTGGCGGAACACGGCGGCGAATACGTGCGGCTGATTGGTATCGATCCAAAAGTCAAGCGGCGGGTAGTTGAAACAATTATTCAGCGGCCGAATGGTTAAAGTTAAAGCAGTCCGCCAGGGAATGAATTCCCTGTCTAATAGCTAAAGTCCTCGCTATGAGGACTAATGAGTTTAAAAAGTTTTATTCTCATATCATGTCCGATCGAGCGATCGCGCTTTTTGTATGGGAGGGTTCGCCAACAATACCTGCCACTAATTGACCATCTCAAAAACCCGCCCCGACCGGGATATTATGGTTAATCGATCGGACATGATATAATGAGTTTAAAAATTTTTATTCTCAGTCCTCTTGAGAGCGTTCCACCGGCGTCGCACGCCGGTTATGAATAAAAGAAACAGTAAAGCTAGCCCAAAAGTTACCATCGATCGGATATATTATCCCTGTGTCCTGAGAGTAAGACCGACAAGTCAATGGTGCGATTGTGAGCCTGATTTAGAGCGTGGTCGTGGGCGTGATGGTTATGACATTGGTGAAGGGGTAATTCCCTATCCCGTTTAGGAGAATATAACATCAAATCCGCCCACCGCTCGGGACACGCCAAAGTTTGATCGCTCCGGAGGAGTCATCTCATGAGCCGACGCAAGACAAACAAACCTGTTGCGGGTGAAATGTCTAATTTCACACAGATTAACCCAAATGCCGCAGGCATAGATATTGGTTCTGCTGAACATTGGGTTTGCGTCCCACCGGACAGAACCCAACAAAATGTGCGTAAATTTGGTTGTTTTACCCCTGACTTAATCGAGATGGCTTCGTGGTTAGTGGAATGTCGAGTAGACACCATCGCTATGGAATCGACAGGAGTCTATTGGATAAGTGCCTTTCAAATTCTCGAAGAAAGAGGTATCGAAGTCAAACTGGTAAA
>NZ_JAUBOV010000171.1:0-3594 GCF_036700405.1 Microcoleus sp. T3_D1 | reverse complement strand
GCAAGATGCCTGTTCCACAAAATTAACAGGCAAGATGCCTGTTCCACAAAATTAACAGGCAAGATGCCTGTTCCACAAAATTAACAGGCAAGATGCCTGTTCCACATTAACAGGCAAGATGCTTGTTCCACATTAACAGGCAAGATGCTTGTTCCACATTAACAGGCAAGATGCCTGTTCCACAAACAGTAAATTTCTTGTGGGGTGGGCATCCTGCCCGCCCAGAGAAAGCTTATTGAAAAGGGTTCAAAAAATTGAAAAGCGCTATAATAATTAACAACTAACGACGAATGACGAATAACTATGGTGCAATTAACTGCAAAAATCTCTGCTAACGAGTTAGCAAATTTGGCTGTAGATTTGATTCGGAAAACAGGTTGCGAGTACGGTGATGTACGTTTTTGCAGTTACCGAAGGCAGAATCTTTACGCGCGCGATCGATCTTTAAGTCAACTGTCAGATAATGTAAGTTCCGGTTTTGGCGTGCGAGTGCTTCTAGACGGTGCTTGGGGGTTTGCCGCCAGTCACAGCAAAACACCTGCAGAGGTTGCAAGAATAGTCGCTTTGGCTGTAGAAATTGCTAAAGGCAGCCGCCTAACTCAGAAGGAACCGGTGCGGTTAGTTCCTGTCGAAAAATATGTCGATACCTACATTACTCCCATCGCCCTTGACCCTTTTTCTGTACCCGTTGCTGAGAAAGCCGAACTGCTGCTAACTATCAACGAGCAACTGCTAGCACACGGCGCACAAGGCATCAAAAAAGCTTCTTCTTTTTTGCAGTCAAGCCGCGAAGACAAGGTTTTTGCTTCTACAGAAGGCTCGCTAATCGAACAAACAATCTACCGCAGCTATCCGGGTTTTAGCTGTACAGCAATTGCGGGCGGCGATGCCCAAAGTCGGAGTTACGAACGCCCGCCGCTGAATATCGGTTACGAACATATTAATCCAGATGATTTGTTGAGTCAAGTCGAAAGAGTTGCCGCCGAAGCTATTGAGAAAGTCAGCGCTCCCACAGTCCCTGCTGGTATTTGCAAATCCCTGATTCTTAAGCCGACAAATTTGTTTTTGACAATCCACGAATCTGTCGGTCATCCAACTGAATTAGACCGGGTTTACGGTTACGAATCTAATTTTGCTGGCACGAGCTTTGCTACTACTGATAATTTAAATAAACTGCAATACGCTGCACCTTGGGTGAATTTTAAGTGCGATCGCACTCAACCAGGTGGCCGCGGTACAATGGGTTACGATGATGAGGGCGTAAAATCACAAGAGTGGTACGTTGTCAAGGATGGAATTTTAGTTGATTATCTCACTGACAGAGAGACGGCTTATCGCCTCGGACGTGCCAGCAGCAACGGTTCTGCCTACGCTGACAGTTGGTCGAGCGTGCCGATGGTGAGAATTCCCAATTTGGGATTGGAACCGGGCCCGGATGGCGGCAGCCATACTGCTACTTTGGCCGAGATGATTGCTGATACGGAAGACGGGATTTTAATCGACGGTATGGGTAGTTATTCGATCGACCAGCAGCGACGCAATTTTCAATTCGGCGGCGATGCTTTTTGGAAGGTGGAAAAAGGTAAAGTTGTCGGTATGTTGAAGGATGTAACTTATCAGGCGATGACTACTGATTTCTGGAATCAAATAGATGCGATCGGGCCAGCTTCGGAGCTGGTTCAGTGCGGTACTCATATATGCGGAAAGGGCGAGCCGATGCAGGTTGCTCAGATGACTCACGCTTGTGTGCCGGTGCGAGTGAGGGATATTCAAATTGGGGGAAATTCTTAATTAGATGGTAGGTTTTTAATGTGAAAATTCTAAAGGAGTTTCGACGTGAAACTTGAACTTTACCAGCGTGTAGCATTGTGTCGGGATATGCCGCTATATCAGCTAAAAAAAGGTGATGTAGCCATGCTAGTCGATCGCGTACCTCATCTAAGGGAAGGCGAAGATGATGGCTGCGTTCTAGAAATATTTAATGCTTTAGGAGAATCGATTTTAGTTGTGGCTGTTTCTCCTTCAGATGTGGAACCTCTGCGAGCAGATGAAGTGTTAGCAGTACGCTCTTTAGTACAGGCGAGTTAACCGTAGTATTGCGGCTAAACCTATTTTCAAATACAACAAATATTCCGGGACTTTAGCTTATGCTCGTAACAACATCGCCCGCACTTTTAAGTGAAGACCAAGCGTTATCTTTACTAGAAAAAGCCGTCAAACTATCCAAAGCAGAGGAAGTATTTGTCAGTCTCTCTACTGGGGAGGAATCTCTTTCCCGATTCTCGGAAAATCAAATCAGCCAAAATATCAGCAAAACTGTATTTAGCCTGAGCATTACTAGCTATTTCGGTAACAAAAGCGCCTCTGCTGCTGTTACAGAATTTGATCAAGATGCGATCGCCTCCGCAGTCAAGCGATCGGAAGAATTGGCCCGAATTGCGCCGGCAGACCCCGAATGGATGCCCCTGCTGCCGCCTCAAACCTACGATTTGCGATCGCCCGCATTCGACTCCGCAACGGCAACTGTATCGCCTCTAGCGCGGGCCGAAATGGTGCAGCAAGCGTGCGCCAGATCCTCCCAGGGGGGCGCTCATGGTTCGGGTACTTTGAGCACTGAGGCGTCGCTGTACGCGATCGCCTCGTCAACCGGACTCCGTGCCTGCAACCAGTCTACAGATGCGGATTTCAGCTTTACTGCTCGCGTTGAAGACGGTTCTAGTTGGGCGAAGAGCACTGCTTGGAGTATCAACGAATTGCCGATCGCCCAATTAGCAGAACAAGTGCTCGATCGGGCGATCGCATCCCGCAACCCGCGCCCCATCACTCCCGGCGTTTATCCGGTAATCTTTGACGGCGCTGCTTTTGCGGGCTTGCTACCGTGGGTGATTTGGGGGCTGGATGCGAGGGCGGCGGATGAGGGGCGATCGTTTATGTCGATCGCCGATGCAGAGGGAAAACCAGCGGGAAACCGCGCGGGGGAACACCTTTTCAGCCCCTTAGTGCAAGTGCAGCGCGATCCGGCTCATCCTTTGTTGCGATCGAATACTTTTTTCGGCGACGGATTGAGCAATAACTATTTGGAAATCATCAAAGATGGCGTCCCTCAAAGTTTGTCTTATTCCCGCTACTGGGCCGCACAAAAAGGCAAAGAGGCGAAAGGTGCTTATTACCCGATCGTAATGACAGGTTCCGACCAAAGTTTAGCAGATTTAATTGCTCAAACCGAGCGAGGAATTTTCGTCAGTCGAGCTTGGTACGTGCGCTACGTTAATCCGAAAACATTGGAAGTAACGGGAATGACTCGCGACGGTACTTTTTGGATTGAGGATGGCAAAATTGCTTACCCGATTAAAAACCTGCGTTTCAATCAAGTTTTACCTGATATGTTGCGCGATGTGGATGCAGTTAGTGCGGTGAAGCGTTACGGCGGTAGTGTCGTGCCCGGAGTGCGCGTGAAAGCTTTTAATTTCACCAGTATTACTGACAGTTTGTGACTCACACATTTCTCACAATCTGTAGGGGCGGGTTTCACAAACAATCACAGCCAACAAAGAACAATCTCTCAAACCCGCCCCCACTGACAGTTTGTGACTC
>NZ_JAUBOV010000170.1:0-3634 GCF_036700405.1 Microcoleus sp. T3_D1 | reverse complement strand
CTCGCACTGTAAATGCAAAACTGAGATGCTCCCCATCCCACAAACTTGTGGAAGTTATTTAATTCTCATTCCTAAGTAGGGAGACAGCAATGCCCATAGGTGTCAACTTAAGCTGTTAGCTCGCCAAGTTCGTTAGTCATCCCGTCAGTCCGCCAGGGGTTTCAACCCTTGCCGGACTATGGGTTTAACGTTAAGTTGACACCTATGGGCAATTCCGTTTCCCTACAAATGCGCGCGTACTTTTCAGAATTGATATTAATTGGTAATTAATGATTGGTAATTGGGACGTTTAAGGCAAAAAAAAAGAGGGAAAATTCCCTCTTTTAATAACACTAACTGCGATGTTATTCTTCCGTCGCAGGAGGGATTTCTTCCTCTACATCTAATACTGCTTCGGGTGCTGCTTCGGCTGCTACTTCGGGTGCTGCTTCGGCTGCTACTTCGGGCTCATCCTCTTCCATTGCTGATGGTACGTCTTCGAGTATTTCGTCGGAGAGGTCATCATCAGCATCAGTTGAGTCTACAGGAATGTCTATGCCTGCTTTAGCTTGCTTTTGAGCCAGCATTTTCTCGCGGAACTTAGCTGCCATTTCCTCAGCTTTTTCGTATACCAATTCGCGATTTTTGACCATCGCGCCCGGTTCCGGTTCCAACTGCTTGGTGGAGAGAGAAATCCGGCCCCTCTCGGCATCCAAGTCAATGATCATCACTTTCACTTCGTCGTTGACATTGAAAACGCTATGAGGCGTATCGATGTGATCGTGTGAAATTTCCGAGATGTGCAGCAAGCCGCTGACGCCGCCGATGTCGATAAAGGCACCGTAAGGCTTGATACCGCGTACTGTACCGATGACGACTTCCCCGACTTCGAGGCGGTTCATCTTGCGCTCAACTAAGGCGCGACGATGACTCAACACTAGGCGGTTGCGGTCTTCGTCTACCTCTAAGAATTTTAATGGTAATTCTTCGGCGACTAATTCTTCCTTCGGTTTGCGGGTACTGATGTGAGAACCGGGAATAAAGCCTCGCAAGCCTTCTATTCTCACGAGTGCGCCGCCGCGGTTGGTGGCAAATACTTGCGATCGTACTGTGGCATCTTCTGCTTGCAGTTGTCGCACTCTTTCCCACGCCCGCATATACTCGATGCGCCGGATGGACAGGGTTAATTGTCCGTCTTCATTTTCATCGGTTAGAATGAAAAATTCTCTGGTTTCGTTTGATTGCAATACCTCTTCAGGGCTTTCGACTCGATTGATCGACATTTCCTGAATGGGAATGTACGCTGCTGTTTTAGCACCGATATCAATCAGAGCGCCCCTGGGTTCTATACTAAAAACTGTACCCGCTACTACATCGCCCGGGCTAAAGTGATAGTCATATTTATCAAGTAGGGCTGCAAAATCTTCGTGAGTAAAGCCGATGTCTTTGACTGTGGTTTTGAGATTGACCATGCGAATAGTTTCCTAGGATTTCTCTCCTTCATGTTTTTCGTTTGTGCCGGCAGATATTCGAGATTTTGGTTAAAAAGCGATTAACTTTTTTCAAAATCTTTTACTAAAGTCAGTTTTTGCTAACTTTTGCCGGGTGCAACTGCACACCAGCGCTTGCCTTTACTGTTACTCCATACTCTGTGTTAAAACGTTTAATCTTAACATTCCGAGTCAAGTAGACTATTTTGACACTCTCAGGTATAAATAAACTGAGATTCTTCATCTTTACATTTTTGATTTACTACCGCCTTGGGACTGGTTGGCTCGGTGTGCTTTTGTGTTGCACTTTCAACGGGACAATTACCGCCTCAAACTTAAGAGCCCTGTACGCATAGTATTTTGCACGGGTTGTGCCTCCCATGAATGGGGTAATGTTAGCTTCGACAATGTTTCGAGAGCTTGTTAGACCTGCAACACTGTTCCAGTGACCTTAGAACTGTTTAATTGCAGATGACAGAGCAGGGGACTAGCTACGCATCCACAGGGTGTCGTGACTCTCAAAACGTAGGCAATTAAGCCTTAGTCTGGTCAGTATGGCTTGCCAGATTTCTCTTACAAGCCCCGTGTCTTTAGACCGGGGTTACTGACTCAACGAGCCGACTTGCTGGCGACAGGATTACTCCAGTCTAAGTAGAGGTCGGTTTCTCCAGAAGCGTAAATTTCGGTATGTCCTACCGTATTTAATTAGTCACGGATCTTTAGTTAGGTTTTGTTCAAATGCGAGCTTTCCTAAACTGCAACACCGTTAGGTGTGACTACGCACTCAACTAATCCAGTTAAGTTTTTACGTTGTCTAGTTATACTCTATTTTAGACCGATGACGATCATATCACACCCAGCACTCTTACTGAGAAAAAAGAACACTCGCTCGAATGAGAGTCCCTTGAGTCGCTATTCCTCCCGGCCTTCCTCGCGACACGGTTTTCAATCTCCCAGAATATTTCTCTAAATTAATTTAAGCGAGCTTAGCTGGGACTCGCGCAGGATGCTGGGCTTTCTCGATCGACTGATTCGGAATCCGGCAAATCTGCGTCAAAATTCGGTCTAGTTTCTGTATCTTCAGCTTCGTTGAGGGGATTCTGAAGGTGATTTAGGGTATCTACAAAATCTCGGATGCCTCGAAATTGCCGATATACGGAGGCAAAACGGACATAAGCGACTTCGCTGAGCGGCCGCAGGTGCAACAGCACCAGTTCCCCTATTTCTGAACTGGCGATTTCTCGGAGCGATCGACCTTGGAGTTGCGCCTCGATTTCTTCGGCCAGGGTTTCGAGATGCCCGGAAGACAAACCGGTTTTTTCGCAGGCCCGAATCAATCCCCTGACTAATTTTGATCTGTCAAAAGATTCGCGCTTGCCGTCCCGCTTGATCACCGTAATCGGCACAAATTCTATGCGTTCGTAAGTTGTGAAGCGGTGCTGGCAGCTCAAACACTCACGCCGCCGACGGATGCTTTGACCTGATTCGGCTGAACGCGATTCTAGAACGCGGCTATTTGTGTGTTGGCAGGAGGAACAGCGCATGATTGCTGATTTTAACAGGCATTGCCAGCAAATTGCCACTCATCTAACCGCGCGGGATCGGATGAATGGCTGGACTAGAAAAATGACTTAGCAATCAGCGGTGAAATAGTCCCGCACCACATTCGATGCAATGATGCGGGCTAACCGCAGTCCGGTTCAAGATATTTTGGACTTGCCGCAGGCGTATAGCTAATTATTTGCCAATCCGGGGAGGTTCCCGAAAGGCGATCGCAAAAAATAGTACGCCTATGGCTAAAGCCAGAATCAAAATGTAAGCAACACTTTCCATGTTAAATTTTCCCTATCTTCCCTTGCCGTATTATTTTATCAGAAAATTGGGTTGAAAACCCTGTCCTTGTAGGACGGCTTTTTTCCATTGTTAAGTAAAATAGCAAATCCATCTTAACAAATGAATATGGTAAAATAACCAACTCAGACAAGATGTAAAAACCTACCCCCGGACTGGGGGAAAGTCTACGCCCAAAACATTTTTGAGGAGATATGACGGGAGCACTCTTTTGTGCCCAGAGTAGTCAGCCTGGGAACTAAGGATCGCGAATTAAATAACTTACAATTTTAATTGTTATTGTGGGATGGGCGTCCCGCCCGTCCTTTTTGGAC
>NZ_JAUBOV010000169.1:0-3642 GCF_036700405.1 Microcoleus sp. T3_D1 | reverse complement strand
GAAATTGTCCAGCGTTTGGGTACGTTTTTACCTGATGCTGGCGGTACGAGTCGAGCAAATCGCGACCTTCAGATGACGACAATTGACCCTTACGATTACGATGATAATTCTTTTGATGGGCATTTCCTTAACATTCAAGATCCGAAAATTAAGGTGTGGAATAACGTCACTTATGCTGACAATTACTACCAAACTAATGGTATTGGGAATACAATTAACGGGCGGGAACTTTCGGGAACGAACTGGAAAGCGGATTGGAATGTTTCACTCAATAATCTGGCTGGTTTTAGGCCGGATGATGGGGAAGGTGCTTCCCATCGGGCTGCTTTGGCTTGGTATGCGGGGACTGCTAATCTCAATGAAAGTCAGTTTCCTTCGGAGAATGGCGAAACAATTTACCGTCGCTTGGGTGATTTGGAGCAAAATAATATTGCTGACGTTACTAAGACTTGGTATACTCCTGACCATACTAATGCTAGTTTTACTCAGGGCGATACTAAAGCTCCTTGGGAAGGAATTGGTACGGGTTGGTTCCACTCTGTTTTAGGGGGAGGTTCTGAATTTCGCCCGTATGATTTGGATGGATATAAGTTTAGCCTAGACGAGATTCAGGAGTTCGGCTACCCCAACGGTTGGAAAAACTATTTAGAAGGCAAGCGAGTTTCAGTGACAGAAGATAACACCCCAATACCTGCAATGCGGGGTGATTTTGCAGTTCCTACGCTCTTTAATGGCAATTTTGATGCGATCGCGGCTAAACTAGATTCGCAACCCATTCCCGCTTGGTCTTTGTACAATGGCGATAATAAGTCTGTGTTGCAAAGCTCCTTGGTGAATGCGATCGGGTCTAATTCGGGTTCAACCAATTACGCTTTGGAGCTCAAATCAGGTGAAAGCATTACACACAACCCTTTTGTTATACCGGATTGGGGGAACTTGCGGTTCGATGTTCATGCCCCAGTTGCTAGTGGTAAACTGCGTGTTACACTCGAAACAATTGATGGTAATTTTCAAGAGATAAACGAAATAGACCTGGGCAAAGGACTTCAAATACCTACACCTAGCGGTATGACTAATGTTTCTCAGGTTACGAACGCCTACTTAAATAACGTTAATGCAGTAGGATTTGGTCGAGACGGTTTTGAAACTTTCCAGATGAACTTGCCAACTAACAATGATGTCACAAAACAGTATCGAGGTCAACCAGCTACTTTGAAGTTTGAATTAGAAGGGGGTGAATCAGTTTACCTAGATAATGTTTTCTTTAAGAGCGATTCTCTGAATTTTGGTAATCCCACTGAAGCTAGATGGGATATCAGCGAACCTGCTCAAAATCCATATCAAACCAATTTATTGCTTGAGAAGCCACAGTACACATCGTCTTATAATGCTGTTACTGGATTACCTAACTGGGTTAGTTGGCAAGTTGACAATACTTGGAGTAAGCGATTCGTCGGTCGCACTGGAGATCAATTTATCGTTGACCCCGACTTACCTAATAACCCTAACTTCCCAACTTGGCCTCGCATTGATGGGACGATGTATCAAGGTAGTGGACTTGATAAAGGTCATCTTGTCCCTGATAAAGATAGAAATAGAAACCAGAAAGATGCTCTTGCTACCTACATGAGCACAAACTTAATCCCGCAAGCAATAGACAATAATCGACTGTTCCGCAATAACACAGGTAGCTTCGACCCAGACATCTCGCCTGCATGGTCTGCAATAGAATCAGGATTAGTTGACCAGCTAATATTTGATTACAACAAAAAACTTGATATTACTGCTGGTGTTTTTGATACTAAACAACAGAATTGGTCTATCCAGCCAAAAACTAGAGCACCTGAAGCACTTACGGAAGCGCAAAATCAGGGAAATACAAATCCTGCAAATTTAGAAGCTAACGGAATTCGCATTCCTGGGTGGACATGGAAAACAATCTTGGTTTCCAACAAATCAAATCTTGGGGTACAAGATATTCTTGGCAGTTACACCTACATTACGCCCAACATACCAGAACCTTACACGAACTGGAGCGGGCAACCAGCAGTCCCGAATCCACTTAATCAACTGTTAGGTGAAAACCGCGATCCCATAACAAGTGCCGAACAATGGCGAAGACCAAATACATGGCGAATTTCTATTAATCAGCTTGAAAATTTGCTGAATGCTCAGGGTTCTGACAAGGTTTTTAACTTTTTGTCAAATCTTCCTGAAGATGTTCGGAATCGAATTAAACAACAGAGCGATTTCCAGTTTCCACCTCCCTAAGTCTAACTTGCTTGGGATTTACGCAGAACTATTATTAAATAGATTGAGGAGGTATCTAAATGTTCAAAACATTAGTGTTCTCTCAATGCTCTGCGTAAGTCCTATTTTATTCAACAGATATATCTCACATGGCAACTTTTTCAAAATCTATCATTCCTAATCTTTTGCGGGCGTTCCCGCCACCGTTCACTAGAATTGATCGGACCAGGGATAAATTCTCCAGTTACCCAAGTGGTGTTACAGAAATACATATCTTCTTCAACACCAAAGAATTCTTGAATACCCTCAAGATTACTTCCTGTAAAGTCGGGAGCATACATATCAAATAATTCTAAGTATGCACCTCTAAGATCGCAGTAAATTATTTGAGGATTGCGCCATTCGCAGTTAATTAAATGGGTATTTCTCAAATCACTAAAAACAATCCGTTTAATCCCACCAAAATTACAATCAGTCAATTTAGCGCCGACCAAATTCACGTGACTCAAACAATATCCTCCTAAAAATTTAACGCCAGATAAACTAACATTACTTAGATCGACTTCATGCAAAACTAGATCCCGAAACTCTCTTTCGCCTTTTTCATAAAGTCTGAGAAATTCCTGAACGTCTGTTAGTCTGTGAGAGTCAGTTTGTACCTGACCATTAGGCATAATAGTTTGACAAAAAATAGTATCTTTTGTCGTTTTAATGTCAGTAATATTAGCTCCTGTTAGATTAGCTCCAATGAGATCGGCACCACTCAAATTAGCACCAATTAAATCAGCATTAGTTAAGTCAGCATTAGTTAGGTCTGAATTAGTTAAATGAGCATTTCTGAGATTGGCTCCTCTCAAGTTAGCATTGAGCAGGAAAGCCGATCCTAAAGAAACTTTTTCCATATTGGCATCGCTCAGATTGGCGTTAATTAGGCGAGTCCGCCCCACATCGAAACTAGCCCATCTCAAATCGGCCCGGCTGAGATTAATATCAATGAAACAAGGCCAGCCAAGACAAGCGTATTTTAAATCAATCCCTGTAAAGTTTCGCTCTCCGGCTCTATACCGTTGAATCATATCAGCTCCAGCGATGCGTCCCTTGGCAATTTCTTGAAGACTCATAATTATTGTCTAAATTAGTTTACATCTTGAATTATATAGCAACATAAGGAATTCCCAGCGTCACAGCAACTTTAAATGTACCGACATTATTCCCAGCAGACCCCTTCGCACCTCCAGTGCTTCAAGGAGCTGAATTTAAGTTGGAAAATGGCTCCCCAACAGTCGTGCTGACAGGCAGCAATTTCCTCAATAATTCCAATGATTTGGGCGGTGAATTTGAGGATTTAACTGTCAGCTTCCGCGTCGGCGACAAAACTTATCCGGGCATTTT
>NZ_JAUBOV010000031.1:3625-80711 GCF_036700405.1 Microcoleus sp. T3_D1 | reverse complement strand
TAACAGTCACGCTACGTTCTTAGGGGAGAGTGGTACAGTGATGTATTCCACTCTTACCCGACCATTTTTTTGGTCAAAGATAATTACTATAGCAATCCTAAATGAGTTGTGTAATTATTGTAGGGGCAATCCCCCCGTGGTTGCCCCGATCGATCGGGGTAGGCACGGGGGCACTACCCTACAAATCTTCACAAATGATTTAGGATTGCTATATGACGTTACGCGAACTTCAAGACCGAGCACTGAGGTTGTCTGCCGAGGAGCGATGGCAGTTGATCGATGCCTTGATGCGATCGCTCCAACCGAAACCCCGATCGAAGGTGAAACCGAAGGGTTTAGCCGCTAGTTTAATTGGCATTGCGAAAACGGACGCGCCACCACCTACAGATGCAGAAGTAAAGGCAATGTTGGATGAGCGGTTAGTGCAAAAGTATCTGTAATGAAAGTTTTATTTGATACCAATGTTTTACTGTTTGTCACCTCAAGAACTGAGAAATCGGTTGCTCTAGCAGAGGGCTGAATAGGGAGCATCTCAGTTTTGTAAAAAGCATTTTTTTTATTGTAGTGCGAGCGTCCCCGCTCGCGTATTGTACAATACGCGAGCGGGGACGCTCGCACTGTAAATGCAAAACTGAGATGCTCCCGGCTGAATAAATTAGGCTATAGGTGTTTCATCCCCGGCTTCAAAGCGCGGAAATGAAACACTTACAAAATAAGGTAGAAAATATCTGTTATCCTTCTGCTTTTGACAAACGATCGAGAGAAATTGTTGCCGCCTTAGATACTTGAGAATTACTATCTTTTTCTAAGTATTTCAAGGCCGAAACGCTCTTAACACTCGGCAAATTGCCCAAAGCTTCAGCCAGCCTCTGGCGGATCAGCCAATCTTCCGACTGAGCAAAATTGAGGATGCGATCGATCGCCCCAATTTCCTTAATTTCCCCCAAAGCCGAAATGGCCGCCTGCTGGATCACCACTTGCTCGCTGTCGAGAGCTTTCAGCAGCACATCGCGGGCGCGGGGATCTTTGAGATTCCCCAGAGAAACAGCAGCGCTGAAGCGCACCAGCCATTGAGTATCTTCGTAAAAAGCCCGCACCAAAGCATCAAAAGCTCTGATATCTTCGAGATAGCCCAAAGCACCCGCAGCGTCAGCGCGAATGCCGTAATCCGGGTCAGTTTCTAGCAATTTGACTAGAATAGGATAGCACTCTGCTGTCGGTTTGACCCCGAGAGCAAACACAGCCATCGATCGCACTTGCAAACTTTCGTCGTTCAACACCTTTTTAATTAAAGGCACCGCCTCTGCAGCAGGCACATTCCGCAAGTTGGCCAAAGCCACCATTCGATCGGCTGAATTTTGGCTTTCTAACTTGGCTGCAATTTGCTCTAAGCTTAAAGTTGTCATTATGGATAAATCTTGTAGTAAAACTTTACATTCGGGTTATTTTGATTATAGGGGAGTCTCAGGAGAAAAGCAGGCAGTAAAAACCGCCCTGCGTATTTGAGATGAGTAAGATTGCGGATTAGTGACACCATTAATCTAAAGCTCAGATTGCGTGGAAATAATCAATTAGAAAGTCTATTATTTAAATCTCAAGCACAGGCGAGGTGTTTGTGCCGTTCCCTAAGGCTTTGCCCGATCGTTAGCCTCCCTCCGACAACCTGCCATCCACTATGCCGTTCTACCACCCGCCCTTTTACTCCTCAGCCTTAGAACAAGCGATCGATCGCTACCCCCTCACTGCCGGGCCAGAAACTTCCTTAGCAGTGGCGATCGCCCTGATGAGTCAGTTGCAAAACAGTTGTCCCCTAGTCAAAACACCTGTACCCTCAGACCGGGGGGCGATGACCGAAACAGCCGCGCCGGAAAAGGTGCGGGCCCGCTGCGTGTTCGTCGTGCAGAACCAGCAGACTATTACCACAGGCAACTTATCCGACAACCCCAGCCGCGGACTGTTAATCGGCATATTAACTCCCGCCGACCTAGTGAGGCTGATAGCTTCTGGCACAATAGACAGCCAGCACAAAGTAGCCCTGCACAAAATACCAATTTCCGAAGTGATGTCCCCGGTGTCGGTCTCCCTCACAGAATCCGATGACCAAGACGTGTTTACCGCCTTATCCTTATTTCGCCAGCACAAGATTCGCTATTTGCCGATCGTCAATCAATTTCGCCACTTGGTAGGAGTGCTGACACGGGAAAGAATTCGCCAAGTATTGCAGCCTTCAAACATTCTTAAATTGCGGCGGGTAGCAGAATTAATGACTACGCCAATTACAGCGCCCCACACCGCCTCGCTGCTGAGCATAACCGAACTGATGTCAGAGCATCAAGTCAGTTGCGTAGTGATTACAAAAAACAAAGAATTAACAATGGAGAAGCCCAAAGATGACTATACCTCCATTTTTCACTATTCCTTTCACCAACCCCTGGGAATTATTACCGAATATGACATTGTGCAGGCACAGTTTCTCGAACTAAATTTCAAGGAAACTCCAGCTCAAAAAGTCATGAGAACTCCCCTGCAATTTCTTCAACCTTCCGATTCCCTATGGACGGCGCACAAAGAAATGCAGCAGCAACAAGTGCAGCGGTTGGTCGTGTGCGGGGGGCGCGGAGAACTGTTGGGAATTATTACTCAGACCAGCTTGCTCAGAGTCCTCGACCCCACCGAAATGTACCGAGTGGTCAAACAGTTGCAGCAGTCGGTTTATCAATTGCAAGCCGAAAAAGTGGAACTGTTGCAAAGCCGCAATGCCAAACTGGAACAGCAGGTGCGGGAACGGACAGCAAAACTCCACGAACAATTGCAGCGCGATCGGCTGTTAACTCACATTTCCTTGCGGATTCACCAATCCTTAAACCTCGAAGAAATTCTCAACGCTAGCGTCGATGAAGTCCGCCAAGTTTTGCAAGCTGACCGAGTAGCCATCCTGCATTTAGAGTCCAGCAATTACGGCATTGTAGTGGCAGAATCCGTTGCCGAAAATTGGCCTTCAATCTTGGGAGAAATCATGCCGGATAATATTTGGCAAGAATCTGCTTCGGTGGTCGAACAGGAAATTTATGCGGTTCCAGACCTCGACCAAGCCCGTTTGAGCGCCGAAAAATATGCCCGGTTCCAGCAAGCGCAAATCAAAGCTTATTTGATTGTACCAATTTTGCAAGACGGCAATTTGTGGGGGATGATGTGTGTTCATCAGTGTTCCCAATCCCGTCAGTGGCAGCCTTCGGAAGTGGATTTGCTGCTGCAACTGGCAACTCAAATCGCGATCGCCATTCAGCAAGCCCAACTCTATCAGCAAGTCCAGAATCTCAACACCGACCTCGAACGCCAAGTCCAAGAACGCACCGCCGAATTGCAGCAAAAAGTTCACGAACTCCAGCATTTAAACGTCCTCAAGGATGAATTTCTCAGCACAGTTTCTCACGAACTGCGGACGCCTTTAGCTAATATAAAAATGGCTATTCATATGTTAAGAATTTCTCCCACACCAGATCGACGCCAGATTTATCTAGAAATTTTAGAAACAGAATGTACGAGAGAAACAGATTTGATTAATGCTTTGCTAGATTTGCAGCGGCTCGAAGCTGCAACTTGTCCGATCGACCTCGAACCAGTAAACTTAGAAGTCTGGCTGCCTACTATTATCGACCCGTTTTACACCCGGGCCCACGACCGCCACCAGGATTTGCGAGTAGAGTGCGATCGCCACCTCCCCACGATCAGTTCCAACCGCGCTAGCTTGGGACGAATTTTAGCCGAGCTCCTCAACAATGCCTGCAAATATACTGCCAATAACGGCGAAATTTTTCTGAAAGTTGAGTGCAAAAACGGAGACTGGGAACAAGGAGGACAAAGGACAGATGCGCGACAAGCAAGTGCTGTGGCTTCAGAAATCCAATTTACACTCAGCAATCAATCGTCCATTTCCATAGAGGAATTGCCTCGAATTTTTGAGAAATTTTATCGAGTTCCCAACGCAGATCCTTGGAAACAAGGAGGTACAGGTTTGGGTTTAGCTTTGGTTCAAAAACTTGTGGAACAGTTGCAAGGAAAAATTGAGGTTGAAAGCAGGAATGGCTGGACTAATTTTATCGTCACATTTCCTACCAACCCGGATGAAAATTAGTCCGCCATCAGTCAATTTGAGATTTGAGATTTTAGACTTCGGCCTAAGAGGTTCGGCGAGCGCGAGCGTCAAGTCGCGCTCAGTCTAACGATTTTAGATTTTCGATTTACTCCACAGACGAATCTGGGAGATTGAACAAGAGTCTAAAATTTTGGGATTTCCATGACCACGAATTTCAAAGGTGATACCCGCCACGTGATTTATCCGTGGAATCAATCCAAAATCGAAAATCAAAAATCCTCAAGAAAGAGCATTTATCCGTGGGGTCGCCTCTAAAATCTAAAATCTAAAATCTAAAATCGATTGACTCCTGTCGGGGGCTTGTATCCTTTTTTTTGGAGGTCATCTTTGTTGGGTATCACTCTTTTTTGGGAGCTAGTTTGCGGATACGAGACGGTGCTGGTGTCAAATTCAAATATTCATTTTTATCTTCAACAACTGACGATCTCGATGCTGGATACTTCTTGCGTTTAGGGGCATGATTCGCAACTGTTCCCAAGCATGGTATGCCAAAATTTTCTAATTGACTGAAAACTTTTTTGACTACAGAAAAGGAGACTTGGTGAATTGCTACAACCATCAGTATGCCATCGGTGCGCGCCGCTAAAAAATTCGTATCTTTACTGTCCGCCAGCGGCGGCGTATCGTAGATAACTAAGTCAAATTTTGCCTGAAGTTCTTCCATTAAATACTGCATCTGAGATGATGCCAGCCGTCTGGCAGTACCAGGATTCGGGAGACCGGCAGTTAATACAAAAAGATTATCTGCTAGATGCGATCGTTGGATAATTTCATTGGGTTCGTTTT
This sequence comes from Microcoleus sp. T3_D1, assembly GCF_036700405.1. Lineage (NCBI taxonomy): Bacteria > Bacillati > Cyanobacteriota > Cyanophyceae > Oscillatoriales > Microcoleaceae > Microcoleus > Microcoleus sp. T3_D1. Next base: position 75,769 of record NZ_JAUBOV010000031.1, on the reverse strand, counting down.
TATGGTCGAGCAAGTTGCTCAATCCCTTGACATTAGGCAGTTCCAACAGCAAGTGCAGGCTGGGGGAATGCAAATTCGCGTCTACTAACAGCACTCGCTGACCCGCCAGCGCTGCCACGTGAGCTAAGTTTAAAGCAACGGTAGATTTGCCTTCGCCAACTGTAGCCGAACCAATTGCCAAAGAGCTAATCGTTCGATTTGAAGAAAGAAAGCGGATATTAGTATAAAGAGAGTCAAAAGCTTCTATAAATTCCGCAGCAATTTTCTTATTACCCTCTTTTCCTTCAAGATAACCATAAGCATTAGCAATAGAAGGCGGCAATTTTCTAGCATTTTTGTCAAGAGGAATTGCTCCCAATAAAGGCGGTTCAACCGCATCTTTAACGTCATCAGCACAGTAGAAAATATTGCGGAACTTTTCAATGAGGATAGCAGCTCCAAGACCCAACACTAGCGCCCCAACAACTGCCATCACAAATTTGTTTTTAGCTTTCGTGGCAACTGGAATCAGGTTGCCCTTAGCATCTCGCGGTATCCGTGGTTCAGAAATTATTTCCCAAGGTACTTGGCTTTGAGCTGCTTGGACGCGCAGAGTTTCCCGCTGGCTTAAAAGTTGATCGCGGGTGCGGGCGGCTACTTCTAATTGCTGTTGCAGTTCGTTGTAGCGGCGGGCTATGGTGGGGAATTCTGTTGCTTGTCGGTTTAAATTGTTTTTAGTTTGGCTGATTGCCTGACGGCGAGCTTCTAAGACTTGAACTTGGTTAGCAGTATCAACCAATTGTTTAATCAAGCCTATGCGAATCGAATTTTGAAAATTCTGAACTTTAGAATTGGCTTGGGTGCCTACTAAATTTTGCCCCAAAATTCGATCGGTTTGCTGGTTGAGCAAAGCTACTAAATTTGCCCGCTTGCGCTCTAAAGCTTCCACTATAGGGTTAGCAGATTTAAAACGAGCTGTTTCTACAGCAATCTGACCTTCTACTTCCTTAACCTTGGTCAGCAACTCTTTATATTGAGGTTCTTCGCTTAAAGCGGAAGCGGCAATAGCTTCATTTGGTGTAAAATCTAATTGTTTTTGCAAGTTAGCGTAAAGCGTTTTCTGTTCTTGCAGTAGCCTTTGAGTTTCTAACTCTAAAGTTTCTACGTTACGAACTTGCTCGATTAATTGCGCGCCTTGTTCTTGAGGATTGGTAATCTTTTGCTGCTCCTGTATCACCTGTAACTCCGATTTCAGCTTGTTTACGCGCTTACTGAGTGCCGGAAGCTGGTCTTCAATAAATTTAACACCTTGACCAATGCTAGTCTTGCGTTCGTCAAGACTGTACTTTAAATATTTCTGTTTAGTTACTTGTAAAACAAACTCAACTAATTTAGGATCAGTCCCCATGAAGCGAACTTCCAAAATTTTAGTCATCGTCCTCTCATCTTCTCCCATCCGCAAAACGAGTAATCCTTTTTGAAGAATTTCCTCGGTAACTTCTGGATATCGTTTTTGGACTTGTTTAACAATAGCCGACAGCATCTGAGGACTCTGGAGAATTTGAAGTTGAGTTGCGTAGTCCAAACTAAAAAAATCTCGATTAGGCACTCCCCCCCCATCGCCGCGATTGGCTAGGGCAGAGGGGTCAGCTATTCTGGCCTCCGTTGTCACGGGTTCCACTAGCAGCCGAAAATCGCCTTGATATGTTTTCTTGCCTCCCTTGATCTGATAAACAGCTCCAGCGCCTACTAGAGCTATAATCCCAATAATGATTAGGGCTTGTCGCTGAAAAGTCCTCAACAACGGCTTTAGATTCAATCCTTTCTGAGGCTGCGCGCTTAACTCTTCTCCCTCGTCAACGGAAAATTGCTGCACCTGTCGGCTCTGGTTGCTAATGGGTACGATATGAGCGTCCTGTTCTCTTTCCATGTTGACCTCTTTGATATTGTGTGGGTAAAATCAGCTTTCTTCTGCGAGCCTTCGGGTTGATACTTTGAGCATTGGCTTAAGGATATCACACGAAATTATTGGTTGGTCGAACCCACTTCCTTCTAATAGTTCTCACTACTTTCACATAGTATACAAAAATAACTAAATCCCTATGCTAGGCCGGCGGCAAAAGTTCTTTTACAACTGGTGGAGAGTTATATCAGACTGCATTTGGGGTCTGCTGCGTTGTCCTTGTATTTAGGGTTTCCGGGCGACGAAGCCAACTTTTTCAGGTGTCGCTCAGCTTCGCGACAGGGGGTTCAATAACTTTACCAAACTTTTACAATTGACCGGAACACCTCAGCCGCCGCTTGCGCTGGTATTGGTTTGTCCTCTATGCCATTTTTCGGTTCGCAGTCAACGGCAGAAGCACTTGTTAACTTACGCGCTAACTGACCGGCTAAAAAGTTTTGCATTTCCCATGTAGATATAATTAGCCACATTCAGCAGATTTTTTGGAACGGCAACTAATCCAATCAATTTCCGAGAAAAATCTGTTTCTTCTTTTAATTATAAACTTTTTGAGGAGTTGGATGACTGATTAAGTATATAGACTTAGTGAGCGTCATAATTATATCACAAACTACTCTCTCTAGTGCGCGACAGACATAAAATTTAATAATTTGTGTTCTCAAGCTCGATCGACATCTCGAACAACTCAAGCCTTCGCGGTTTTTCTACCGAGGCGGATGGCGCGGCGCGATTTATGTATTTTCGTAAAAAAACTAGGTTTCTGCATTCCGGGGCTATTACTAAAACTATCGCTTTGATTCGCCCTCCGAGCAAGCTATAGCAATCCTTTCGGGAAACGCGCCACGGGCTTTTTTGTGAATTAACCGATGCAATAAGAAGAGGACACATTGTTAAACAAAAAAAAGAGTTTGCACGTGATGGGAGGATTGCTATAGATATCGCCCGGATGAGCTATCGGTAGTTGTTGTTTTTGGATGTTACTACTTACCAACTACTCATTATTAGCGCTTACTGATTTTGTGCTTTTCTTTCTCGAAGTTTCAACAATATTTCTGCATGAACTTCGCGGGTTATGGGATAAAAATAGGTAAGAATCATGCCAGCAATTAAAGCAATGGTGGGCAGTGGCCCGATCGCAACTCGAATCGCAAAAAGCGCAGAATCTGGCTGTACGGGTGCAGGTTGTCCCGGAACGGTAGATAGAAATCCAGCTCCTTCTAATGCTTGGCCTACCAACCACAAACCCCCTGCCAATCCGATTTTTTGCAGCAGTACCATGAAGGAATAGAAAATACCTTCGCGTCTTTCTCCGGTTTGCAGTTCGTCGAGTTCGATCACATCCGGTATCATCGACCAAGGTATTAGATAAGCCGTGGAAACTCCGACACCTGCCATGACTGCTAATATGTACATTTGCAATACTTGTCCTGGTTGGAGGAAAAACAGTCCAGCTTGGGCAATAATCCACAAACTCATGCCCATAAAATATACGGCTTTTTTGCCGTATCTCTCGCTGACTTTACTCCAAACAAATAGCATGATTAATGCAGTGCCTTGAACTGCGATCGCAACCAAGCTAAAAACATACTGGGGCTGTTGCATCCAGTTAACAACAAAGTAGGGAATAATAGTAGCAGTCAACTGCACTCCCAGCCAAGAAAAAAGATAAATTCCAATGACGTACAAAAAAGGGCGATTGCTAAATGCAATCTGCAACTGTTCTTTCAGTGGCAAGGATGTAGAATTATCTAGTTCGGCGTTTTCTAATAGTTGGGCGGCGACGTGCTTGCGAGTTCCCAAAACGCACCAGTACAAAGGCAAGACAGAGATAACTGCACAGATTGCACCTAATACTAAATATTGTTGATTCGGGTTCTTTTCAAATACAGCAAAGATAATTAGAGCTAAGATTAATGACAAGATGCTGCCGCCAATGGAGAAAGCAAAGCGAAAACTATTAAGGCTAGTGCGTTCGTTGTAGTCTTGAGTAAGTTCTGGAGTCAGGGCAGTGTAGGGAAGATTGACAGCCGTGTACGCGGTGTTGAACAAAATGCTGATTGCAACATAGTACCAAAATAACACTGTGCGATCCGTGCTAGGTACAATCCACTGCAAGAAGAAGAATATGCCGAAGGGAATGCCACCATATATTATCCAAGGATATCGGCGGCCCCAAGGGTGAGAAGTGCGATCGCTCAAAACCCCCACAATCGGGTCATTTATGGCATCCCAAACCTTGCCAACTAACAAAATATTGCTGGCTAAGCCTGCAGGTAAACCAGCGACATTGGTAAAGAAAACTAGGAGGTAAAATGCCAAAACATTAGCGGTAATTGCCGGGCCGAGGTCGCCGGCACCGTAAGCTAATTTTGTTGAGAAACTGAGTTTTTGTGTTGCGGGGTTGTTGGCGGCTGGTGGAGGCGGGGAAGTGTTGCTCATAAACTTTGATTTCGAGATTTTTTGACAGTCACAGTCTTTCCAGTAGGAGTATAACTCACGCTACGCCCTAATACTAAGTTTTTTGTAGCGATCGGGATTATTCTGAAGATTTGGTAATTGATAATTGGTAATTGATAGATTTGTTGGGGCGGGTTCACCAACAATAATCGCCCCAAAACAAACAATCTCAAAAACCCGCCCCAACCCAACTTTCCAAGCCAAATGTCCGTTCAGATTTACGGTGGGGTGGGGGCGGGTTTATATGAATTGTCGGTCATTGTTATGTATGGTTTGTGAACCCGCCCCTACAACGTTGTGGTAATTCGAGCGATATCAATATACACAATACCCGTAGATACCGTAGCAGCTACGCACCATACAAGGGGCGGGTTTTACGCGAAATATCGATCGGTAGCTAAAGATATCCATAAACCCGCCGCCCACAGACTTAAGGAAATAGTTGCGAAATCTGAACTTCTATTTCTGGAAAGGCCAGCATTGACAAAACATCATCTTCATTAAATACTGTTTCTTGTCGGTAGTTTGCCTCGCCCGGTTCGCGAAAAACATAAACTTGCCGCGTGTTAACATCAAGTATCCAATAATCAGTAATTCCCGCCTTAGCATAAGCTGGTGCTTTCCGCTTCCGGTCTGTTTCTAAAGTCGTGTCAGCTATTTCTATTAATAAGAAAATATTGTCTGGTGCGGGATGAAAATCTTGGTACAGCCGAGGGTCGATTTGCACGCTCAGCAATATCCGGTTCTGGTTCTGAATTTATACTTAGAGTAACCGGGTCTTGGATGCGAATTAAAGCAAGTCCTGCCAGCAGACTTCTTAGATAGTCGGCTGCACAGAGATTAGTTGCTGCGTGGGGAGGATTTTTTGCACTCATTGAAATAATTTGCCCGTCAATTAATTCCACTCGTTCATCGGAATTGAGAATGCCAGTTTCGGTCATCCGGCGGTATTCGGCTACAGTCCACAAGCGTACATCTGTTACAGTCATGGCACAATTTCCTTTGGCGATATTATCTATTATCGATTAACATTCTAGTTTTTCTTAAATTGCTAGGTCAGCAATCTCGATTTAGCTGTAATTGCTCCCACACACCACAAAATGGCATTGACAATTTCCGATCGCTGAATATCTTCTGCGTCTAAAAAACTTGCAAACTCTTCCTCAATATTCAAATGGTCTGCAAAATCATAAAGTATGCGCTTGTATTCAGTTGGCATCGGTATTAAAGTAGCTTTCACTAAATCGAAAAGCGCGTTCAAACAGTTGAGAATAGTAGCTGACTCGTCAAAATCTTCGGCATCTAGCAAGTACAGCGTTTCTGCAATGTCGCAAATAGCGTCTATTTGTGTGGGTGGCTTTCCCAGTTCGCTGACATCGATATTGCACAATTGGAGAGCGTTAATCGCTAGTTCGGGACGAGTAAAAAATACAAGTTGACCGCCGGCTACTAAGGGCGGCTCTTGTTCTCCATAGACAATTAGAGTATATAGATTTGGTATTTCGGTGCCGGGGTCGATCCGGAAACCGAACAGCCACAACAATTTTTCTGTATTTGGGTTCGCTGTTTGCAGTGTTGTTGGGAAAATATTTGGTTCTGACATGAATTTTTAATCCCTATAATATGCTCTTAAACTCGGATTTTAGGGAGCATCTCAGTTTTGCATTTATAGTGCGAGCGTCCCCGCTCGCGATTTGTAGAATACGCGAGCGGGGACGCTCGCACTATAATAAAAAAAATGCTTTTTGCAAAACTGAGATGCTCGCGGATTTTACGCATTTTTGTGAGTGATCAATCTAAAGATAAACCGGGTGTAGAAGGCAATAGTGCGTATTTTTTTTCCTATAAATTCTGCTGGATTATGTCGCAGCATTCGGCAACAGTTGCTCTTTCTTCCATTGCTGCTACTAGGGCTTCGTAAGCTGATTTGTGGCTTTCGATCAGGTTTTTCGCTCGCAGCAAACCCCAGTTTTGTTTGAGTTGAATCTCTGAACTTGGACGGCGCAGTTGTGTTAAAATTGCACGAATTTTGGTGCGGTCTTCGGCTCCTCCTTCTGCACGGCCGTAAACAAATTTTTCGGCGACTATTCCGGCCATCCACACGGTGCAGTATTGATCTAAAAGTTGGGCAGAAAGAGTGCCAGTTTGGAGTTGAGATGCTAATTGTTCGTCTTCAAATCGGACGCCGCCTTGGGCTGTTTGACCTTGTTTAAATGCTTCCCAAGCGTTGAGGGCGTAGCTGGTTACGGGAATTCCCAACAGGTGCGCGACTAGGAAGTGTCCGGCTTCGTGGTGAAGGATACGATCGCGCTTTTGTTTGGAAGTTCCCCCCAGCCAATCTAATAAAATAGTACCGCCTTGACCTTGCCACTGGAAACTGTCAAGGGTGGCTAGCCCCAACAGGCAAAAAGTGGCGATCGCAGGTACGGCTTCTGGCAAGTTGAATAGGGGGCCCAACAATATTGAAACGGTGATGGCAAAGATAGAAATAGCGATAATATTCAAAGAAGTGTCTTTCATAATGGGAAATGGGTAACTGGGAATTGGTAATGGGTAATTTGTAATAGGGAATTGGTAATGGGAATTGGTTTTAGAGGTAAACTCAGGTACGATCGCGCGATCGGTTTGGCAGCGTCGGGGCGATCGCAGCACCCAGGACTTCCGACAAAAACACCACCTTCCAGTTTGACTGAAAATTGTCCCTCCGAAGCCACCGATATTAAAAAGATATTAAAATAAATCAAAGTCCAGTAAAAGTGTTAGTGGAATCCTTCATGTCAGTTTTGGCAGCGATCGCAGTTTTAGGTATCTTGATTGTCGTTCACGAACTCGGCCACTTCCTGGCGGCGAGACTTCAACACATCCACGTCAACCGCTTCTCTATCGGTTTCGGGCCCGTCCTCTGGAAGTACCAAGGCCCGGAAACTGAATACGCCCTCCGCGCCTTTCCCCTGGGAGGTTTCGTGGGTTTCCCGGACGACGATCCAGACAGTACAATTCCCCCAAATGACCCGAATTTGCTCAAAAATCGCCCCGTGCTCGATCGGGCGATCGTCATTAGCGCAGGGGTAGTTGCCAACTTAATTTTTGCTTATTTCCTGCTGGTGGTGCAATTGAGCACTGTCGGCGCTGCACAAATGAACTACCTACCGGGAGTTAAAGTCCCGGAAGTCGCTGCGGAAGTCAGTTCGGCCGCCAAACAAGCGGGAATTCGATCGGGCGACGTTGTTCTGTCTGTTGACGGCAAGGAATTGGGCGCTTCCGGCGAAGCAGTCAAATTATTGGTCGCAGCAATCCAAGATCATCCCAACCAACCCCTAGCGTTGGAAATTCAGCGCCAAGAACAAAAATTTGTGGTGACAGTAACTCCTGAAGAGTCGCCCGACGGCAAAGGTCGCATTGGCGTGCAGCTAACTTCTAACGGCACTGTGGTGCGGCAGCGGGCCGGATTTGTAGAGGCGTTTAGCAAGGCCGCCAAAGAATTTGAGCGGATTGTGGTGCTGACGGTTCAAGGCTTCGGGCAGTTACTTAGCAATTTCAGCCAAACTGCCGACAAGTTGTCCGGGCCTGTGGCGATTGTGGCGATTGGTGCAGGGATTGCCAAATCGGATGCTGCGAGTTTGTTTCAGTATGCGGTGTTAATTAGCGTCAATTTGGCTGTGATTAATATCTTGCCTTTACCTGCTTTGGACGGCGGTCAGCTAGCTTTTCTGTTAATAGAAGGACTGCGGGGCAAGCCTCTACCGAACCGCATTCAGGAAAATGTCATGCAGACTGGTTTGGTGCTGTTGCTGGGTTTGGGAATTTTCTTGATTATTCGCGATACAGCTAATTTGGCTGGGTTTGATTTGCGAAATTTCATGCAATAGTAAATGATATCAATTCCGGTTGCACCGAACTGATTGTTGACGGTTGACTGTATTAGGTAGTGCGAGCGTCCTCGCTCGCTAACAAAATCGCGAGCGGGGACGCTCGCACTGACCTTATCCAAATATACTATTCCGATGCAACCGGAAACGATTTAACAAATAACTCATAACAAATAACTCATAACAAATAACTCATAACAAATAACTCATAACAAATAACTCATAACAAATGACTAAAAAGTTAAGTTTAAAACAACGATCGCTCGAAATTCTGATTCGCCTCAAACGCCTCTATCCAGAAGCTCCTTGCACTCTCAACTACGCAACTCCCGTGCAGTTGCTGGTGGCGACGATTCTCTCGGCTCAGTGTACGGACGATCGAGTAAATTTGGTAACGCCCGCTTTGTTTGAGCGTTTTCCCGATGCGGTTGCTTTGGCAAATGCTGATATAGAAGAACTCGAAAGTCTCGTGCGATCGACTGGTTTCTACCGGAATAAGTCTAAAAATATTAAAGGTGCTTGTCAGGCGATCGTCAATAAATTTAACAATCAAGTGCCGCAGCGGATGGAACTGCTGCTAGAATTGCCCGGAGTTGCCCGCAAAACGGCTAATGTCGTTCTAGCCCACGCTTTTGGTATTAATATGGGGGTGACGGTAGACACTCACGTCAAACGTTTGAGTCAGCGGTTGGGATTGACCGAACATACCGATCCTATAAGGATCGAGCGGGATTTGATGATATTGTTGCCGCAGCCGGATTGGGAAAATTGGTCGATTCGGTTGGTTTATCATGGCAGGGCCGTTTGTAATGCGAGAAATCCGGCTTGCAATATTTGCGAACTTGCAGATTTGTGTCCTTCTGCTAATAGTTTGGTGTTGCACCAAGGTTAAGTACAGGCAAGATGCCTGTACCACAAAAATCTTGAGTTATTGCAGATTTGTACCCTGTTGCTAATAGTTAGGTGTTGCACAAATGTTAAGTACAGGCAAGATGCCTGTACCACAAAAATGTTGAGTTATTGTGGAACAGGCAAGATGCCTGTCGCTAAAAATGTTGAGTTATTGTGGAACAGGCCGGAAAGCCTGTTACTAAAAATGTTGAGTTATTGTGGAACAGGCCGGAAAGCCTGTTGCTAAAAATGTTGAGTTATGGTGGAACAGGCCGGAAAGCCTGTTGCTAAAAATGTTAATTTATTGTGGAACAGGCCGGAAAGCCTGTTGCTAAAAATGTTGAGTTATTGTGGAACACGCCGGAAAGCCTGTTGCTCAAAATCTTGTTGACAAAAGAAATAATTCAAATAAAAGCGATCCGAAATCACCAAAATATAGTAAAATAGTAGATTGTGATTAATCTAAGGATATCAACAGATTATGGCTAAGAAGAGCATGGTCGAGCGCGAGAAAAAGCGCCAGAGACTCGTAGACAAGTACGCCGACAAGCGGGAAGACCTGAAAGACCAGTTTGACCAAGCTAACAATCAGATGGACAAAATGGCGATTCACCGCCAACTACAACAGCTACCCCGCAGCAGTTCGCGGACTCGCTTGCGGAACCGCTGCTGGGCAACTGGACGGCCCAGAGGTTACTATCGTGACTTCGGACTGTCTCGCAACATGATGCGAGAAATGGCTCACGAAGGTCTTTTGCCCGGTGTTGTGAAGTCTAGCTGGTAGCACGAGAAAGAAGGAAGTTCGGCAACGGATTCTGTAACGGATGTAACGGATGTAACGGATGTAACGGATGTAACGGATGTCAGGAAGAAGGAAGAAGGAAGAAAAAAACTCACAATTAATCGGCAGGATTAGGTTTGGGGTTGATTTTTGTTTCAGACTTATGAGTTAAATTTTCCTCCTTCTTGCTTCACTGGCCACAGCATTTATCGATGCCGAGACTTTCGAGTAACAAGTCGCTGACGGCATTGGCGATCGCAAATTCGCCGTAGAAGCTTTTAGAAAAATCATAGGCCTGCATTTCGGTGACGATCGCAATTACGAGGCTGCCCACGTCATTTTCGCCTTCCATACGCTGGCGGACATAGATTTGGGCAGCTCTTTTAGCTATTTGCTGGTTGGCTGCTTCTGGGATAAACTCGGAGTCTAGCCATGCCAGCAGCGTTTGTTGGAGCCATTGGCCTTCTTGTTCGGGGTTTTTGGCGGGCGGTAAGGTAATAGGTTCAATGGTTTCAGACATGATTATTCCTAATTGCTAATGTTGACTTTGAAAAGTTAACTGAGAAATGACAACTGATAAATATATGCAATATGATATACCGACAATTATACAAGGATATGCCCAAGGCTACTTCTTGATGGCAAATGACGGCGAGGAAAGTTTGGGGTGGTATTCCAGCCGGCAGCGGGCGCTGATTCCCCTGGATGAAAGATTTACCTATCCGAAATCCCTGCGTCGCCAAATCAATCAAAATCGATTTTCCGTGGCTGTGAACCGCGATTTTGGGGCGGTGGTTGAGGGTTGTGCCGATCGCGAAACGACTTGGATTTCTAAGGAGCTCAAGAAGATTTACTGGGGTTTGTATGAGGCCGGTTGGGCTTACAGCTTCGAGACTTGGTGCGGGGACGAGTTGGCGGGCGGTATTCTCGGATTGTCGATCGGCGGTGCGTTTATTGGGGAGTCGATGTTTTACCGAATTCCCGAGGGTTCTAAGGTGGCGATGGTGAAGTTGGTGGAGAGATTGCGCGATCGATCTTATCTGATGTTCGACGCTCAAATGAACAATCCGCACTTGGAAAGATTCGGCGCTTATACTGTTAAGGAAAAACTGTACAAAACTCTTTTGCACGAAGCTTTGAAGCGCCGCTGCTCGCTATTTTAACAAACACTAAACTCCTGACTACAAACGGATTATTGAGATTGTTTGAATTAGCCATTTTTTGAACAACGAAACTGCCACAGTTCAAGAAATAGTATAATTAAGCTTAGATCCTTCTCGGAGACAACCACTATGCAAGTCACAACCGCAGAAATCATTTATCCCTCCAGCGACGGTCAACCAATGGCAGAAAGCACCATTCAATACGAATTAATTGTCAAAATTAAAGAAGGTTGCGAATCGCTGTTTAAGAATGACCCAAACGTTTTTGTAGCAGCCGATTTACTCTGGTATCCGGTTGAGGGCAGACCCGATATTTCTCAAGCACCTGATACGATGGTGGTATTTGGCAGACCAAAGGGCGATCGGCCTTCTTACATACAATATCGAGAGGACAATATTGCTCCTCAAGTCGCCTTTGAAATTCGCTCCCACAACGACAGCCAAACTAAAATGAATAAAAAATTGGCATTTTACCAGCGTCATGGAGTTGAGGAATATTACCTTTACGATCCAGAAAGAAATGAGTTGCAAGGTTGGCAAAGAATTGAGGGAAATCTAGAAGTAATTGAGCCGATGGAGGGATGGATCAGTCCGAGATTGGGTGTGCGGCTTGAGTTGGGAGAAGAAGGTTTAGAAATCTATCGACCTGATGGAGAAAAGTTTCTTTCCTATGGGGAATTAGAAGAACAGCGGGGATTATATCGCCAGCGTTTACAACAAGAATCTCAAAGAGCCGAACAAGAATCTCAAAGAGCCGAACGTTTAGCCGCCAAACTGCGGGAACTGAACATCGATCCAGATAGCATTTAAGCCGGAATAAATGCTAAGAAACCCGATTTCTCAAACAAATCGGGTTTCTGAGGATTGCGGTTATTTATTCTTTGAGTCCAGGACTAATCAAGACAAAAGAAACCGGGTTTTTTGCGGTTTTGCAGACGGTAACGCGTCTTCTCAGGTAAAAACCCGGTTTCTGACCACCCGTGCGTAAGTCTTATTCTTTTCAGGGCGAACCGGGATATTTGGTCGATCGCCCCCCAGCTAAAATTACATATACTACAATATATAATACAGAGATTAGAGCCAAAATCCTTGGAGCTCAGAAAAATCAGAATCGAAGCCCCTTGAATGTGTAAAAATACTGAAGCAAACATTACTAAACCCTGCACGGAGCAATTGTTGTGGATTCCAGATATAACCCCCAATCCATAGAAGAAAAATGGCAGCAGACATGGGCTGAGCAAAACTTAGACCAGATGCCAGAAGATACCCAAAAGCCTAAATTTTATGCCTTATCCATGTTCCCCTACCCGTCGGGAAACCTGCACATGGGCCACGTCCGCAACTACACAATCATCGATGTAATTGCCAGACTCAAGCGAATGCAAGGCTATCGGGTACTCAATCCGATGGGATGGGACGCTTTTGGTTTGCCCGCAGAAAATGCCGCCATCGAGCGCGGAATTCCCCCGGCAAAATGGACGTATGAAAATATTGCCCAAATGAAAGGCTTATTTCGCCGTCTCGGCATTTCCTTTGATTGGACAAAAGAAGTTACAACTTGTTCTCCTGATTATTATCGGTGGACTCAATGGATTTTCTTACAATTTTTAGAAGCAGGATTAGCATATCAAAAAGAAGCGGCAGTTAATTGGGACCCGATCGACCAAACAGTCTTAGCAAACGAACAAGTAGATAACGAAGGTCGTTCCTGGCGTTCCGGTGCCAAAGTCGAGCGCAAATTATTGCGGCAGTGGTTCCTCAAAATTACCGATTACGCCGAACAGTTATTAAACGACTTAGACAAATTGCCAGATTGGCCAGAAAGAGTCAAATTAATGCAAGCCAACTGGATCGGCAAATCAGTCGGCGCTTACTTAGAATTTCCGATTGTCGGAATGGATGAAAAAATCGCCGTTTTCACCACTCGCCCCGACACAGTTTACGGCGTCAGTTACCTTGTTTTAGCGCCGGAACATCCACTAACTCAGCGCGTGACAACGGAAGACAGAAAAGCCGCCGTAGAAACCTTCATCAAAGAAGTCGCCGCCCAAAGCGAGATCGATCGTACAGCCGAAGACAAACCAAAGCGCGGCATCCCCACAGGCGGCAAAGCAATCAACCCTTTCAACGGCGAAGAAATTCCCATTTGGATTGCAGATTATGTGCTGTACGAATACGGCACCGGCGCAGTTATGGGAGTACCCGCCCACGACACGCGAGATTTCAAATTTGCCAATCAATATCAACTGCCAATTAAAGTAGTAATTGTCGATGATGATGAAGTTCCGCTGACGGAAGCTTACACAGAACCAGGAATTATGATTAATTCCGAAAGCTTCAACGGCATGGATTCAATTAAAGGCAAAGCAGCAATAATTAAATATGCCGAAGATGCAGGTTGCGGCAAAGCGCGAGTGCAATACCGCTTGAGAGATTGGTTAATTTCCAGACAGCGTTATTGGGGCGCTCCGATTCCCGTAATTCACTGTCCCACCTGCGGAACAGTCCCCGTACCCGCATCGGATTTGCCCGTATTGTTGCCGGAAAATGTACAATTTACTGGCAAAGGTTCGCCCTTGGCAAAGATGGAAGAATGGGTAAACGTTCCTTGTCCGAGTTGCGGCACTCCGGCGAAGCGAGAAACAGATACGATGGATACTTTTATCGATTCTTCGTGGTATTTCTTGCGCTATCCCGATGCTCAAAATCAAGAGCAAGTCTTCGATTCGGCGAAGACAAATGATTGGATGCCCGTAGACCAATATGTCGGCGGCATCGAACACGCCATCTTGCATTTACTGTATTCGCGGTTCTTTACCAAGGTTTTGCGCGATCGGGGTTTGATCGATTGTGACGAACCATTTAAACGCCTGTTAACTCAGGGCATGGTGCAAGCAATGGCCTATAAAAACCCTGTTACTGGCAAATACGTTCCCCCAGCAGATATAGACCCCGCCAATCCCAAAGATCCTCAAACTGGCGAAGCTTTGGAAGTCTTCTACGAGAAGATGTCCAAATCAAAATACAATGGCGTTGACCCCTTGGAAGTTATGGGCAAATATGGGGTAGATACGGCGCGGATGTTTATTTTATTCAAAGCGCCGCCAGAGAAGGATTTGGAGTGGGACGATGCCGATGTGGAAGGGCAATTTCGCTTTTTAAATCGCGTTTGGCGCGTGGTGACAGAGTTTGGTTCACCCCCCCCTGCCCCCCCTTGCCAAGGGGGGGAGAAAGAGGTGTTAAGTAAACCTGAGAAGGATTTGCGGCGGGCGATTCACACTGCAATTAAGGAAGTTAGCGACGATTTGGAGGGTGATTATCAGTTCAATACTGCTGTTTCGGAAATGATGAAACTCAGCAATGCTTTGAATGATGCTAAATGTAAAGAGTCGCCAATTTATGCAGAAGGAATTAACACTTTGATTCGCTTGTTAGCGCCTTTTGCGCCACATATTGCTGATGAATTGTGGCACAATACTGGTAACAGTGAATCGGTGCATACGCAAACTTGGCCGAGTGTGGATGCTTCTGCCTTAATTACCGATGAAATTACGCTGGTAATTCAAGTTATGGGCAAGACTCGCGGCACAATTCAAGTGCCTTCTGGTGCGGATAAAGCTGCTTTGGAAAAGTTTGCTCGCGAGTCGGAATTAGCCAAGCGTCACCTGGAAGGTAAGGAGATTAAAAAGGTAATTGTGGTGCCTGGAAAGTTGGTTAATTTCGTGGTAGCTTGAGTGTAAAAGTCGCTACCTGTAGGCAACGTATCGTTTCTACACAAACACAACCTCATCCCCTTTAAACACTATCGGGCAACTATTATTTACTGTAAGAGTAGACAAGTTGCCCTTTTTTTACTAGCTTTAAGGGAATTTTAGGATTGTTTAGCGGCTCGTTTTTTAGCCTTACCTTTTCTTCCCATTCTTTAAATTTAGGTTCCAGCATTTCAGGTGTAAGTTTATAAATCTCTTTGAGAGTTATGCCTTCATACAGTCCAATATACCAAGCTTCTACTCTGCGATATTTGTCAAGTATAATTTCATTCAAATGATGGTGAGTATTGACCCCACCGCTTCTATTAAGAGCAATATTTATTGTTTTAAGTTCGTATTCTTTTCCTTCAGCATCAATAGCATCGTTTCCTTCACGTCCCGGTGATATCCGCAGCCCTAAAAGGATTAATAACTGTAAAGTCTTTCCCCCGTTATCTTGAAAAATATCCGCAATACCATATTCACTAGCCAGATTTTGCAATTCTTGGATGCTTTTCATAGCATTTTCTAGCCGTTTAGCATCTGAAATGCGTTCTGCTTCCGTGGTAACAGCCTCTTCAACAGGCTCTACAACTGACGGAGAAACTGGTTCAGCTATCAGGGTGTTAATGAGAGCTGTACTCTCGCCGCTTTGGCTAAAACTGATTAAATAAGTAGCGGGTACATCGAGCGCTTCAGCTAGAGCGAAAATAACTTCAAAGGATGGCGATCTTTCACCGCGTTCCAATAAGCTGATATAGTCAGTAGTCTTGTCTATGAGTTCTGCTAACTCGTCCTGTGTCATCCTTTTTTCTCTGCGTAACTGACTTACGTTGGCCGCAAATTGTTGTCTGGCTTCTTTGTAATTCATACCCCTCACACTTCATAAAAACGAACGGAAAGTTCGCTTTTTGAATGGTACGAAGAATTTATACACAAAACAACGTACTGAAAGTACGGATTTAGTAAGACTGACAGTACGGATTTTGATATAATGACAGTAGGCTGTGTCTGTTGTACCTTAAACTAATATAAATTAAGCATGAGTAACATTTTGCCGGCCCCAATTTACACCACCCAATACGGTCAATCTTATGTGGGAGATTCTCTTCATCTCCTGAATAGTCTTGCTAACAATTCTGTAGATTTGGTGATTACATCCCCTCCTTTTGCATTGCAACGCCAAAAGAGTTATGGAAATGAAGATCAAGATTTATATGTTGATTGGCTGCTAGGCTTTGCTCCTGAAATTAAAAGAGTTCTTAAGGATACTGGAAGTTTTGTTATAGACCTTGGAGGTGCTTATCAAAAAGGGATACCTGTACGCTCGCTGTATAATTACCGCGTACTTATTAGATTATGTGACGAATATGAATTTAAACTGGCTCAAGAGTTTTTCTGGTTTAATCCTTCAAAACTTCCATCTCCTATAGAGTGGGTGAATAAAAAGAAAATCAGGGCTAAAGATTCTGTGAATACTGTTTGGTGGCTTTCCAAAACGAATCAGCCTCAAGCGAATATTACTAAAGTCAAAGTAGAGTATTCTGAGAGAATGAAAAAACTTTTAAAAAATGCTGATGAATTTTACACGCCCAAAGAACGTCCTTCCGGTCACAATATTAGCGATCGATTTGCCAAAGATAATGGAGGTGCTATTCCATCTAATTTGCTAGAGATTTCTAATTCTGAAAGTAATTCTCAATACTTGCGTTGGTGCAAAGAGTTTAATGTTAAGGCGCATCCGGCACGTTTTCCCCAAAAATTACCGTCATTTTTTATAAATTTTCTTACTGAACCGGGAGACTTGGTAGTAGATATTTTTTCGGGTTCTAATACTACGGGTTATGCAGCAGAACAATTATCAAGAAACTGGCTAAGCTTTGAAAAAGAAAAACAATATGTTGCTGCATCAATATTTAGATTTTTGCCTCAAGAATCTTTTTGGCAAGCGGATACAATATATAACCAATTGTTAACTGAGGAAGCATCAGGATTGATTTTACCTCAAAATAGGCTACTTTTTGAAGTTAATAATTATTGTTTTTAAGGTGACTAAATAGTCGAATTTTTATTCAGATATGAAGCAGTATTTAGAAATCGCTTCTACACGAACAAATTCCCAGCAGAGAGGGACTGAAAGAGATGATTTTAATTGTTAGTTTCAAAAAGCAATTGCACGATCGCTCCGCATTCCAATTTTAATACTGATTGAGCGCTACCGCCGTTAACGGCAATTTCTACCCAACCGTCAGAACCAGTTATGGCAATTAAATCGCCCGGTTTGCTGTCGCTGTAGGTTTTACCGCTGGGGATGCGAATTGCATCAGAACTATTGCTAATTGTCAATGACCAATTGTTACCTATAATGCAATTATTCGGGATATTAGTAATTAGGTTGCCGAAGCGATCGACATATTGAATGCAGCCTGCTGCACCTGTGGCTGTAACCGCACAATTTGGTATCTCTAACTCGACTAAACTTGCAGGGTCGAGATCCTCCCCCAACTCTTCCAATGCCACCCCGTTCGCCAAGTGAGCGCCCGCAGCAGCGAAAATATCGCGACCGTGAAAAGTGCTGCTGGGTTGAGGTGTGCGCCAGTATTTGGGGTTGGTGAGTTCGACAGAGGCGATCGCACTTTCCCGACTCAACACCCCGCTAAACAACCCGTTATCCGGCCCAACAAGGAAGCCATTAGCACATTTAATCGCAACCCCGCGTCTCTTGCTTCCCACACCCGGATCGACGACAGCAATATGTACGGTTTCCGGGGGAAAATAAGCAAAAGCAGTCATCAAACAAAACCTCGCGGCCGCAATATTTTGAGATGGTATTTGGTGAGTAATGTCAATGACTTTTAACTGCGGGTTAATTTGGGCGATCGCACCTTTCATCACTCCCACATAAACATCGCTTAATCCAAAATCCGTCAGCAGAGTTATAATTCTATTTTTAGACATATATCCACAGGTAAAAATATGGTATCACAATGGGAAAACTTTCTGCAAAACTTGGGAGAATGGCACGGTTCCTTTACTCAGTTATCCCCGCGAGGAGAGGTACTTCAAGATACTCCTAGCATTATTTCTCTCGAAGGTTTCAATGACAACAAAAATGTGCGATTGAAACTCCGTCGCTTTTCCCCAAATCCTAGCGGTGTCGGCGAACCGGAAGTCAGCGAACTTGTTCGAGAATATCAAAGTTTGGGACGAGATATCCTATTTTTTGAGAATGGAGCTTTTTGTCAGGGAACTATTCAACTAGCGCCTTATTCTGAGTGCGGTGCCGAGTTTGGTTTTATCTACAATTATCGCCGGTTGCGCTTCCCTCTGACATACAATACCGACGGCAATTTATCAAAACTTATCTTAATTCGGGAAAAGCAGCTTGATAAAAATGTCCCCGAACGTCCGCCTTTAACTGTTGAGGATTTGCTGGGGGAGTGGGAGGGCGAGGCGGTGACAATGTATCCAGATTTGCGTTCTCCAGACTTTTATTCTACCAAACTGCAATTGCATTTAGAAAGTGGCGATCGCCTACAGCAGAAAATTACTTTTGGCAGTAATGCTAGTGTTATCACTTCTAGCGCCACCATAGACGGTTCAGTTCTGCACTTTAACGAAGGTACTTCGCCCGTGCAAGTTGTGCTGCTTCCTGACGGCGGTTCTTGCACTTTACCTGTCAAGATTGAATCCAGAAAACCTATATTTTTCGAGGCTGGTTGGTTGGTAGAACCTGACTTGCGGTTTCGGATGATTCGCAGTTACAACGATCGGGGTGAATGGGTAAGTTTGACTTTAGTTAAAGAACGAAAAATTAGTCATTAGTAATTTAGTCATTAGTCATTAGTCATTAGTTAGTAGGGGCGGGTTTTACCCTAAATATTTATAGGTAACTCAGGAAATAGATAAACCCGCCCTTTGGATTTGATGCTCTTCCAGTCCACTTTACGGCGGAGGAAAGTTTATGTAGCAGCTAAT
Organism: Microcoleus sp. T3_D1; assembly: GCF_036700405.1. Lineage (NCBI taxonomy): Bacteria > Bacillati > Cyanobacteriota > Cyanophyceae > Oscillatoriales > Microcoleaceae > Microcoleus > Microcoleus sp. T3_D1. The sequence goes on along the minus strand of NZ_JAUBOV010000031.1, from coordinate 56,939 downwards.
TTTATTTGCGGGATTTTGTTTCCTGGGTTTGCGATTGAATCACCGCACTCCAATCATCATTGTTAACAGCCGCTTCCAAATCCTTAGCGCGTTCGCCGTCATTTTTGGCTGCTGTTTCTAACTCTTTGGTAAGACTAGAATCTGCCATTGCTTTACGCAATTTCAGCTTTTTTTCCTCATAAGCTTTTTGTTCCTCAGCAGACATAGCAGCGCGCGCTGCTTGACCTACCGTAGCCGCCCACATTTCGCTGTCAGCACCGTTCCCAGGGGGAATGCTGCCAATTTCTGCTATCCAAGCATCCCGCAAACTTTCCATTTCTTCCCGCTTGGGGAATTTGAAAGTTTGCACGCGCAGGAAAGCACAATTTTCAACGCCATTTTGGGCGATGTGACCGTTGATTGAAAGCAGGATATTTCGCGAATAACCGATAAACTGAGTATTGCGGGAAGTGTCCATTACAGCATACACGCCGGCGACTTTCGCGTTAGTTGCCAAATCGCGCCACGTATCGATCGACATTACTTGCGTGCCGTCATTTTCTAATTCAGAAATAGCAGCCGCTGCGCTGTGTTCTGAGTCGGAACTGTATAAAAAGTTGTGCAGTCCTTCATGGGCGACAGGTACGTTTTGATGTTCAATTGCTACGTCTCGATCGGCATTCACTTGATTAGCTTCCATTAAATTCAATTCCTCAAAAAATGTCAACTTTACTCATTAAATCCCGCTTTCAGGGGCGGGCAAGATGCCCAACCCCTACTCCCCACAATAAAGTTCTCGTGGAACAGGCATCTTGCCTGTTCTATTGTTTTTTTTGCCCTTATATAGCAATCCTAAATGAGATGTAGGGGTAGTGCTACCCCTACTCCCCGTGCCTACCCCAGCATCATGGGGGCAACCGGGCGTGGGTTTTGCCCCTACAAGAATTACACAAATGATGCGAGGATTGCTATATACTTAACTTACGGAAATTTGTTGCAATTCCTCGTCAGTCAATTTAACTTCGAGCGCCTGCACAGAGTCCTCAATACTCGATACTTTGCTCGCACCGGGAATCGGAACTACGCAGGGCGATTGAGCCATCAACCAAGCTAATACTATACAGTAAACTGAAACGTTTTTTTCTGCGGCTAATTTTGCGATCGCGGGCATCTCTTGCAAGCTGGTGACGCGGCGGCTTCCTCCCAAAGGACTCCAGGGAAAAAATGTCAGTTTTTCGGTTTCGCAATATTCCAGAACCCCGTCTGATTCCGGCTGTCTGTGCCACGGATTGTACTGATTCTGCACGGAGACAACTTCTACTGTATCGCGGGCACGTTTGATCTGCTCTACAGAAAAGTTGGACACTCCAATAAATCGAATCATTCCTGCTTCTACTGCTTCTTTTGCAGGTGCTAGGGCTGCTTCGATGGTATAAGCAGGATCGGGCGAGTGGTACTGCCAAAGGTCGATCGGTTCCTTGCCGCCCAATGCTTCAAAACTTTCGCGAATTGTCTGGCGCAAATGGTGGGGATTGCCGTTGCGCGTCCATGCACCTTGAGGCCGCATTAAGCCGCCTTTAGTGGCGACAGTAACGGCCCGAGTATCTCCGGTGTACTGTTCCAAAGCTTTGGCAATCAGGTGTTCATTGTGGTGTTTGTCGGATTCATCTTGGCAGTAGGAATCTGCGGTGTCAATTAGGGTGACACCCAAATCGAGGGCGCGGTGGATTACTGCAATTGATTGATCTTCGGGCGGCCGGCCGCTTAAGGACATTGGCATACCTCCAAGACCGATCGCGCTGATAGTAAAATTACTGTTACCCAGTTTTTTTCTTTTCATTGGTTTCCCTTCCTTTGCGTGGTTTATTTCCAGTTTACATTTCAAGGATAAGTTGAAATCTTACATTTATTTAACTATCTAAGTAAATAGACCAAAATATTTTTTAGATCAGCTGTTTTGCCTTGAAAATGTATATTTCACTTCCCTATTCCGCACCTGTCAAATCCTCTCCCTCTCAAACATAATAGACAATCTCGATCCGCAGCAGCCAACCCTACCTACTTAACTAGCTGGAAGCGCTGGTGTAAAAGCGGAGTGCAAATTGCCAGAAGTAGCGGGAGAAAAATAACAGCCCGATCGCCAATATTCCCGCCCCTGCGATCCAAACGATTTCACCTCTCCCCAGCATGGCTTCTGCAGGCACAGTCGTCAAGAAGGCAACGGGAACTACGAAAGTGAAGAAAAATCGATAAGCTGCAGGATAAGCGGCCATTGGAAATCTACCCGCTTCTAACAATCCTTTGAGGACTTCGGTAACATTGTAAATTTTGACAAACCAAATGCTGGTGGCCCCTAACATAAACCATATACTGTAAAGAGTAATAGTTCCGAATAACAGCGGTATTGCTGTTAAAAAATAGTTGCCGATTGCTACTCCCAATTTGTTGGCAGCATACAGCAGCAATACGGTGCCGAAGATTAAATCTGGGATTCCCCAAGGCGAAACTGTGTTTGCAGACAGCCAAAATTGGGAACTGATGGGTTTGAGGAGTACGAAATCGAGAGTACCTTGCTGGACTCGATCGACAATACGGCTGAGATTAGGTGCTAGAAACGTTGACGAAAACCCCTGCAAAATCGTGAAAATACCGAGTACAACTAAGGCCTCTTCCCATGAATAGCCCGAAAACGTGTAGCCGGTACGGTAGAACAAAAACAGCCCAAACAAGCTGCCCGTAAGATTTCCGAGGCTGCTGATGGCCGCCAGGACAAAGTTGATTCGGTATTCTAGTTCCGCTGCGATCGCCGCACCCCAGAACATTTTCAGTACGTGCAAATATCGTCCCATGTTTATAGCCATTTTTTGCCGTGTAAATACTTAAATTCCCCTATTGTAAAGCTTGTGTAAAGTTAACTGCTGTACTGGGTGTTCATTTCACTATAACAATAAATTATTGATACCGCTTACCTAAGTAGTTTTACTGTTAAATAGTATTAAGTTATTTAACAAAATTCAAATAAAAATTACAATTCTTAATTTAAGTCTATCTTAAGGCAATATATTTTGGCAAATATTAAGCATGGTTCATGTTTGGAGACAAAACTCCGCTTAATTGATTGGAAATACTAATATGTTACAAGTCTTAATATTATAAATATTTGACAAACATCTAGCCAAACCCAAACGGAACACTTAGGATGGGGCATACGTACTCAAAAGGAATACGTAATCAGAAATACGTATTCCTACGTACCAAATATGGCTCGAGAAATTGACTTAAGTAACAACACGTAAGGAAAAAAAGACATGGATGCTTTAACGTTATCGAGACTGGGCGTCAAGCACACCAAGAGTGCAGTAGCCGAATCGCTGCGGATCAATACAGGATACGACGTGACAAGCCCAGTCACTTTTTACGGGATTGTCAACGAGCACTGCAATGTTAAATGCCGCCAGTGCGAGTATTGGCGACTCAAAGAATATAAAGACGAAATGACGATCGAAGAATGGCAAAATGCCCTCTTGAGCGTCAAAGAATTTGTGGGCGAATTTTCAATCAACTTTAGCGGTGGCGAACCTTATATTAAAAAAGGTTTTCTCGACTTGCTGGCCTTTGCGAATAAAAATGGCATTCACGCCGGCGTCACCACCAACGGCTATTGCATGACCAGGGAAAACGCAGCCAAAACTGTAGCGGCGCGTCCTTTTAATGTGAATATGTCCGTTGACGGGCCGAATGCAGAACTGCACGATTATTTGCGGGGTCAACCGGGATTATTCGACAGACTTTCTAAAGGAATCGGTTATCTGCGCGAAGAACAAGAAAAACAGAACGTCTTGTTTCCGATCAACGTCAAACCGACAATTAACCGACTGAATTTCCGCCACCTCCCGGAAATAGTCACCTGGGCTCAGGGAATTGGGGCGACGACGGTCAACTTCCAACCAGTCAACCGCTGGACGCCAGAAACATACGAGGAATTGTGGATTGAAAAAGAAGACATGGAGGAATTTTCCCAAGTAATCGAGCGGCTAATTGAAATGAAGAAGAACGGTGCTCCGATTATGAACAGCGATGAAGTGTTGCGATTGATGATTCCTCACTTTGCCGAAGAAAAAGCTCCTGATTCAACTCGTCCTTGTCGCGTTGGACTCCGCAATTACTGGATTGATACGCGCGGCGATGTGAAATTGTGCGATGAGTTTCCGGTAATTGGTAATGTGAAAGACGCCAGCGCCCGCGAGATTTGGTACGGCCAAAAAGCTCAGGAAGTCCGCCGCGATACTTTGAATTGCGGCAAGCTTTGTCTGATTACTTGTGTTTCGCAAAAAACGATTTTGGACAAGGTGAAAATGGGGATGAAGTTATTAAAGAATTGAGGTTTGAGCCGTGTTAATATTGCTTGTGTTTATGGTGGCCGGGTTTTATCAGAAACCCGGTTTTTTGTTTAGTTGTCTTCGTTCTTGCTGTCGATTTCCATTTGTTCTAGATCGCGATCTTTGTGCTCTTTTTCCTTTTGTTTGTATAAGTCTATTTGTTCTCGATCGCGCTGACGTTCCCTCTGTTCCTGTTCCCGTTTCAATTCCACCTGTGCGATTGCCACCATCCCGCAAATTGTGGATGTTGTCTGCTGGAACAAATCTTGATTAGGAATCAGGTAGTTTAAGAATTTTTCAATATCCCTTTCCATGCCAAAAGAGCGATCGACCTTCCCAGACACAATAGCGAGCGCATTGCTTTTACTCAATCAGTATTGAAAACATCCTGCAAGTTACGATAACCACTAATAACGCGCAAAATCTCAATACCATCACCAACTATTTGATAAAAAATGATGTATCCATCACTGGCACACCACGTAAACTGGGAGAAAATTGTGAATACGATCGCCCCAAATATGGAAACTGTGCAATCTGCTGACATTTTTTACCAAATCCTTCCACAAAGCGCTCTCCTGCATCCACGCTTTGCGCCAAAAAGTAATCGGAAATTTCGGATAAATTTCGACTCGCTTCGAGCGTAATAAGCAAGCGATTCATGCTCTTAATTCTCTGGCTTTTTTCACTTTATCTCTAAGTTGAGCTAATACATCGTCTGGATTGAGCAACTCACCCCGTTGTGCTTGTTCTCGTGCTATATCGATTTTCTTCCCAGTTTCTTGTACCCACGCTAAATAGTTTGGGCTGTTGCCGTCATCGGATAAAGTAACATCATCGATTAATAACAGCAAGGCTGTGTTAATTGCTTCTTCAAGGGAGGGATATTGACCGTGCTTTACTAAAGCTTCAAGGACTTGGGTTTGCTCTTGGCTCAAGGTGATTTGCATTGTTACCTCGGATGGGGGCAAGGGTTGGACAATACTTCTACTGTATCGTATTTTATTACAAAAGTACGCGCGTGCGAAGCTATCCCGTAGGGAATCGCTCTTGACTGTGGCAGATAGAAAAAGGCGATCGCCTGCGCGTTGAGAAAAAGAGATAAAGTGCGATCGACCTTTCCATATCAAAAAGAGCGATCGACCTTTCCCTGCCAAAAAGGGAGATCGCTCTAGTTGTCGAGTAGACATGGTTTGGGATAAACTAATATTGTCTCCTTGGCTGGGCTATAATAGTCCTCGTATCATTCTTTAAAGAACCTTTCTGCCAGCAGTTGCACGATTTTACGGAATAATCATCAAAATTTTCTTTGGGGCTCACCCACCTCCTCATTTTCACGCAGTTTACGGTGAGTAAAACGCTTTGATCGGTATTGAGTATGCGAGAAATTATAGAAGGAGATTTACCGAAGCGGGCCCAAAAGCTGGTAATAGAATGGGCTACGTTGTACCAGAAAGAACTGCTGGATATGTGGAATAGCCAAGAATTTAGTAAACTTCCACCATTAAAATAACTCCGATATGTTTATGAAACCTCAACGCATTGTTTCTGCTAAAGCTATTGACGATCGCACATTGATGGTTAAGTTTACCAATCTAGAATTTAAAAAATACGACATCTCTAAGTTATTAGATAATCCGATGTTTACGACCTTAAGTAATCCTGTGTTTTTCCGAAATTTTACAGTTGAACCTGGTGGTTATGCACTGGCTTGGAATGATGAGATAGATATCAGTGAATATGAACTTTGGCAGAATGGAATTAGTGGCACAGAGGAGGAAATTGAACGATATATTGAATCTATTCATCATGTTGCTCGCTGAGAAATAAGACCCGATTCTTCTGAGCGATCGACCTTCCTATCCCAAAAGAGCGATCGACAATTTTATTGTAGATTTTTATTGTGCGGCTTTACAGTTAGTAATTGAGATTGATGGGGAGAGTCATTTTACGGAACAAGGGAAACTATATGATGCAGAAAGAACCGGGATTTTACAGGGTATGGATTGAAGGTTGTCACGTTTACGAATGTTGAGGTGTTGCAGAGTTTTGAGGGGGTTTGTGGGGAGTTGTTGGGTTTGATTGAGGGTGATTTTTGAGGCTAGATCACCCTGGCGCCCCCCTTAAGAAGGGGGGGAAATGAAGGGAGGGGAGTTGAATGGGTGGTTGGATGCGATTGGGGCGATCGCACTGTACGATCGCTAGTCGATCTTAGGCTTGCAATCGACAAAGGATAAAGCCTCTTCATCGAGATAACCGGCGATCGCCATTTCAATTACTGCCCAAACGGGATAATTCATGGTTTTAGCCCGCATTTCCAGTGCTTTACGAATGCTTTTGGGTAATCCTTCTAGAAAGATTTGTGCTAATTCCGGTGACAGATGTTCGGTGATAATAGGCGGAGTTTGCATAGAATTAGTCCCTCGCTGGAATTTTGACGTTATAGGGTGGGTTAACGGCTTGAATGATGAGGCTTCCTAAGTCTGATGATAACTGAATCCACGCTCGTAAAATCTAGCTGGTAAAAGGCGATAGCGCTCGCACTCAACTGGAAGCTAATAGTTGTATAATAGACTAGCTAGACAAGCGCAAAAAGTGAAAACCTATGTCACAGGCAATCCTCAACCAAATTGTTAATCAGCTTGAAATGCTGGATTTTTTAGAGTTACAGGAACTCGAACGCGCAATCGCCAAACATCTGGCCCAGAAACAGCAAGCTACTCAACAAAAACCAACTCAAAAATCTGTTAATAAAAAGCAATTATTTCAAGAATGGGATGCCATTTCTGATGAGGAAGCTGCGGTACTAAAAGCTGAGTTTACCACCGAAGATTTAGCATTTGCAGAAGTCGTCTTAAGTGATTATCTGCCCCAACTTCAGCAACAGGATGAAAATTGATGCTAGGAGATATTTATTTAGCCGATCTGAATCCTTCTAAAGGTTCAGAACAAGCGGGAATTAGACCAGTCATTGTTGTACAGCGAGATACATTAGACCGCTTTACTACGACGGTGATAGTAATTCCGGTAACAAGTAATCTGCGGCGTGCTAAAATACCGGGGACAATTATTTTACCAACAGGTGAAGGTGGTTTAACACAGGATTCAGTGGCGCTTTGCTATCAAATAGTAGCGATCGATAGAGAGCGATTAATCAAAAAAATGGGATCTCTTTCAGCAGATTATGTATCTAGATTACAGGTAGCATTGCAGTATACACTGCAAATGGATGAATTTGAGAATGTAGAAGAATAGAATGAGTTGAAGTGCGATCGCACTTTTTGACTTATTCCAAAGGGGCGATCGACCTTGTGTGAGAAAGAGGAATAAAGGGCGATCTGCCTTGTAGTTTATCAAGGCTAAGCAGCCATCGGGCAAAGGCTCAGAGTTGAACAATCAACTTTAATTCTCGGTCGCAGTTCAACTTGAACTAAAGTTTTAAATTCTTCATTTTTGGGAGCAACTAAAAATTCTAATTTACCGTTAATATAATCATTAATTTCAATAAAGTTCACGAGTTCAAAACACATAATACCCACAGTGGCATCGGCTATTTTTAATTCAATTTGAACTGATTTTTGAATGATATTCATTCCAAAATTGAGGGTGACACCTAATGAATCTGTCACTTCATAACACCAATAGCCATCGGAGGGTTGGGAATCTTTTGGTTCTTCACAAAATAATTCTAGAAAAGCTAGTTCATCAAATCCCTCATGTAAATTGATTTTTGCCATTTTCTTACCTAAGATATTGAGTTATTTTCCATAGATTATAGCACTGAGAAAGCGGCGAGTTCCATCGGGCAAGACTTCCCATGAACTTTGGACTTGGGCGAATTTTCCGGTTCTGCCCGGTAGAGCGTGAATCTCTAAGCTCTGTATCTATTGTACCCTCTTCTCCTGTAGTGTGGTTTGTATAAATATTAATAAATCGCTCAACAATATTACTTTCTTCTTGGACTGCTTGTTCTAAATGAGTTTGAATAAATTGACGAGATTCTGAATCGTCATCAAATCCCAAGCGATTTAGTTGTTGTCTATTTTGTACCGCTCTTTTTGAGTTATGAGCGTCTGGCTTTATGTTGACATTGAATAAGTAATCGAGCTTGCGATCGTTAATAATGCAGGGTGTTTTTGCGTCGGTGGGTCGATCGGATTGTGTCAATGGCTGATTTTTAAAATATAGATTTTGGGAATTGTAGGATTATATCATTTTGGCAGTTTTTTCATCCTACAGCACGATCGCACTCACAGCCCCAAAAAGGCGATCGCCCTTTTTGACTTATTCCAAAGGGGATCTCGACCCTAGTTGTCAAGTAGACATGATTTGAGATAAACTAATCCTGAAACTATTCCCTAAAAATATCGCCCCATCACAGACAATTTCAATGCACATCCAGTCCCCCCCTTCTTAAGGGGGGCTAGGGGGGATCAATCCGAGACTAAACAACCCAACCCACAATTTCAATGCACATCCAGTCCCCCCCTTCTTAAGGGGGGCTAGGGGGGATCAATCCGAGACTAAACAACCCAACCATAAACTTAAACCAACATCCAGTACCCCATTAATAAGGAGCACCAGGGAGATCATGCCTTTATTAAACGACTCCAACTTCCACCTACCATACAACCCAAAACTCATCCCCATCGCCAAACAAGTGCGGAAAAATCCAACTCCTGCGGAAAAAAAACTGTGGCAGGATTTTCTGAGAAATTTCCCCTTTCGAGTTTTGAGACAGCGCCCGATCGACAATTTTATCGTAGACTTTTATTGTGCGGCTTTACTGTTAGTAATTGAGATTGATGGGGAGAGTCATTTTACGGAACAAGGGAAACTATATGATGCAGAAAGAACCGGGATTTTAGAGGGGTATGGATTGAAGGTTGTCAGGTTTACGAATGTTGAGGTGTTGCAGAGTTTTGAGGGGGTTTGTGGGGAGTTGTTGGGTTTGATTGAGGGTGATTTTTGAGGCCAGATCCCCCCTTAGCTTGCCCCCTACTCCCCCTTAAGAAGGGGGGGACATGAGGGGAGGGGAGTTGAATGGGTGGCTGGGTGCGATCGCACTTTTTGAATTATTCCAAAAGGGATCTCGCACTGTACGATCGCTAGTCGATTTTGGGCTTGCAATCGACAAAGGATAAAGCTTCTTCATCGAGATAACCTGCGATCGCCATTTCAATTACTGCCCAAACTGGATAATTCATTGTTTTAGCGCGCAGGGATAGTGCTTCACGAATGGTTTTGGGTAATCCTTCTAGAAAGATTTGTGCTAATTCCGGTGACAGATGTTCGGTGATAATAGGCTGAGTTTGCATAGAATTAGTCCCTCGCTGGAATTTTCACGTTATAGGGTGGGTTAACGGCTTGAATGATCAGGCTTTCTAACTCTGATGATAGCTGAATCCACGCTCGTAAAATCTAGCTGGTAAAGGGCGATGGCGAGATATTCAGTTTGTATTGCACTATTGCACCAGTGTATACTAGATTATAGGGGTGTTTTGAGCTAGTTTATGCCACGCCTAGATATCTACCATAATGTCGTTAAAGCTGCTCTCATTAAAGACGGCTGGACAATTACTCACGATCCTTTCACTATTAGATTTGAAGACTTGACTGTTTACGCGGATCTAGGAGCCGAAAAATTAATTGCCGCCGAGAGGAGTGAGCGAAAAATTGCTGTTGAGGTGAAGGTATTTATCAGTCCTTCCCCAGTGACCGATCTCGAACGAGCCGTTGGACAATACTATCTGTATTCGAGTTTTATGGCGCGGCTGGAGCCCGATCGTACTCTATACCTTGCCATTCCGAAACGCACTTATGAAAACTTTTTTCAGCGTCCGTCGATTCAGGAATTTGTTAAAGAACGACAATTCCCTTTGATTGTTTTCAATCCTGACTTAGAGGAGATTGTACTATGGAAAAGTTGACTCAGTATCGATCGATCGTGCGAGAAGTAATCGACGAATATGCCCGATACAAACCTAGTTTAGGGCAGAGCGATATGTCGGCAGTTTACGATATCGATCGCGACCATTATTTGCTGGTTAGTTTTGGATGGAATGGCGATCGGCGAGTTCACAGCACTATCCTGCATCTGCGAGTTTTAGAGGGCAAAATCTGGATAGAACGAGATGAAACTGAGGAGGGGGTGACTCAGGATTTGCTGGATAGAGGGGTTTTTCAAAAAGATATTGTGCTGGCTTTTTACCATTATGAAGACCGGAAGTTGACTGATTTTGCAATTGCTTGAGGTAAAGGACGATCGCCCTTAGTTGAGAAACAGGAATTAAGGGCGATCGCCCTTTTTGACTTATTCCAAAAGGGCGATCGCAGGTTTGGCATCTGGTATAGATGAAGGGCGATCGCTCTTCCCTGCAAAAACATTCGTAACCAAAAGGGCGATCGGGCCAACGTTGAGTTGAGGAGATCGATCGCCCTTTTTTCAGAAAGAGGAGGAAAGGGCGATCGCTAATCTGTGCTTACAAAAGGGCGATCACTCTTAAACTATCCCTAAAGATGAGCGCTTTCTTCCTGAACAAACACTAAACTTCAAGTGTTATAGCTAGATGAACTCCCGCTGGTACTCTGTGGCAATTTTTTTCGGCTCAACTTAGACTTATTAGCTAACAGTTCAGCCTTAAAATTGTCTATTGTCAAACTGTTTCCATATTTGTCCCATAGCATCATGCCTAATGCTACAGCATTATAATCAGGTCCATCCCCAAAATTCCACTTTGTAGCATCATTGAATTGTGAAGCCAACTGTAAGTCATTACTAGAAATTCCTATGGCTTTCCCAACAAAGCCATAGTGAATGTTAGACCAGATATCGTAATAATATTCATATTCACTGTTATCTGGGAACTTAATGAAAAGATCGGTGTTAGGATATATATTCCGATACCTCCTTTGTAACTCAGGCTTATGATCCCAATCTTTTTTATCGTCAACAAGAGATTTCCACAAGTCTAACTTACCCGGATAAGTGTTGTAATAATTAGCTGAAATGCCCTGTAGCAGAAAGAGGATATTATCTTTCGCTTTTTCAAAAAGAATCCAAGGGTTTTGTAAGATTTCAATCTTATCGTTAGAAGGTTGACGATCACTCAGCTTTGAATTAAATATCTCTGGGTTTTTCTTCATCTCATCGAATATGTACTTTAATGCCATTTCAAAAATCTGATTTTCGAGATATTCTGGTGACAAATTGTTATTTGTAGAAGCACCAGTGCGAATTGTAACTCCCTTTCCGCTTATCGGATCATTACTATTACCTAAACCACCGCCATTTTCTGAAAAATTACCAGTATTCCCACTACCATAAGCCTGATTGAACTTACCAAGCACTGAAAGCGTGTAATTAGCAATACTGGGATATTGAACGCCATTTGTATATTCGGGCGCTGTGCTATTGTATTTGTTGGGATTACCTGAATACCAAGCTGATGCCACACGACGCACTGCAATATCAACATTGCCACCACTAGCAGCTATAGCTTGCTGATAATATTGATTCAGCTTGTAATCAATAATTTTTAGCTGAAGGTCAGGACTATTCAAGAACTGATTAGGAGTAATCTGATATCCCAGCGCTTCACGACTCCAAGAAGGAATATTTGCGGGCATCACTTGAGCAATTCCCAAAGCCCCTGAATTAGGGTTGACGGCTTTGTAATTGTAGCCACTCTCTTGTCCAAAAATAGCTGTTCTTAAAGCACCAATAACCGACTGATTAATATTATTAACAGGCTGAGGATTGGGAGACGGGGAAGTTGGCGAAACCGATCGCCCTTTTGTCTCATAAACAGTCACTTGCTGACCATTCCAGATCATAATCGCCCGTTCAAACTCCTGACGGAAAACACCACCCCCCTGATCCTGCATACCAGTAATAGCAGCCCCCACTTGCGGATACAAACTAGCAGCATACAAGAACTTCTGACGCACATCATCTGTAGGACTCGATGCAGTTGCAGGCTTTGTTGCCGCTCCCCAGATCAGACCGTTGCTAGAGACTGTACCGACAACAGTTGCTTTAGCCGTGTTCGGGTCAATTGCTAGTTTCCGGCGATCGGAAGTATAAGCTGTCAGTTGCCCATTTTCCAAGCTCAAACCGTACACTTCCCGCAAACCCAAATCACCTATATTGCGAACCGTACCCGTCGCCACATTGAAAGCAACCAGGCGATCGTTCAACGAAGTATTAGGACTACCAACCGTTGCAAAAATCTCATTAGCCCCGTTGAAAACCAAATCTCCACTGCTAGGCCCGCCCAAATTGCCAATCAAATTCATCTGACCATTATCAGGCGAAATCTGAAACAAATTGCCATTTCCCTGATCGGCCCCGTAGAGTCGGCCATCGGTCGAGAAAGTCAGAGAATTGAGAGTCCCCCCCGCCAACGGCCCGACATATCGTTCCGCACCCGTAGAGGGATTAATCTCATACAAACCGTCATAGAAAGTACAGCCGTAAAGTTTACCATTCGGAGCAACCGCCAAATCAGTAAAAGCGCGGCCTTGATAGATTGGATTTTGTGCACCCGTCGCCGTATTAACCTGCAATATCTGTCCACTACTGGTAGACAGGTACACCGTATTAGCAGTTGGTTGCTGTGGAGGTTGTTGTGGGGGTTGCTGTGTCGGCGGAAGTAAAGGCGGCCGACTTCCAGGGTAGCCACCAGTCCAAGCACTCGGTACCCAATAAGTTCCACCGTTATATCGGAAGCGATACCACAAAGCATCCGGTTTTCCTGTTGTTAAATCGCTAAGCTGTTCGCCGTAAGTCCAACCGTCAAAACTCAGCGTATCACCAGTCTTGACAACAAAATTACTTCGATCGCTCGTATTCGGACTATTGCGAAGAGTAATCCCATTCGACGAAACCACCCAAGCAGTAAAGTTTTCATTGATAATATTGACAGCCCGTTCCATCGGCGTGACAAGCCCTTCACCGCCCCAAGTCGTCGGTTTCAAGAAAGCAATGGGCCGATAAACTTCCGCCACAGTCTTCTTCGCCAAATCCACCGCCGCCAGCGTATTCAAAAACCCAAAACCCGTCTCATCATCCCACCCAGACGGCCCCAAATCCCTCGCCGTAGACTTCAAAATCTCCATCACTTGGCGATAATTCAAAGCAGGATTTGCCGCCCAAACCAAAGAAGCCGCCCCCGCAACTTTCGCAGTCGCCACCGAAGTCCCCGCCATCGTGTCCAAATCATTTCCCACAGTCGATAAACCGGGGTGTTCAGTCGTGCCGCCATCCGCCACCATATCCAAACCGCGGCCATAACTAGAATAGATCGATCGCCCGTTAATATCCCCAGCCCCAACCGTAAAAATATTGTCAAATTCCTGAGAAGCTTGACCCAAAACCGACATCACACCGCCGTCATTACCCGCCGCCACTACCAGCATTACCCCATTTTGCCGCGCATATTCGATCGCACTTCTTTCTGCTGGAGTCAACTCATAGCGCGTCGTCACACTCCCGTCAGCATTCTTCTGAGTCAAATCCAAACTGAGATTCGCGATCGCATTTTTCTGTCCAGAAGCCTTCGCAGCATCCACAAACTCTACCAAAGAATCAGCCCATCTCCCAGAATCGATCGCCCTTCCCACCCATTTCGGCGCAGTCTTATTAATCGCATCAATAATCCCCAACATAAAAGTACCGTGCTCGCTACCTTCCCCAGGCTTCAGCAACGGATTGTCATCCCCGCCCACATAATCGCGGCCCTTCTTAATATTCGCGTAATTCAAATAAGGACTATCCGCACTCACACCAGTATCAATACTCCCCACCAACGGCTGAGAAGCCAAAGGAAAATTGAGCAATTGACGGATTGCATTCGGATTGCTAGGATTCGGCGAATGCGGATCGACAGGAATTAAAGCAACCGGCAAAGTCTCAAACGCACCGCCCGGATTGTAAGGAGTTTGAGTGGCAATCCCATCATGGTACAGACCCAGCGGGTCAAAATCAATCAGCGGCGGTAAATTGTTAGTTGGAACTCCAGAAGGATCGATCGGGCAAACACCGCTATCAGCAAAGAAATTAGGTAAATCTAAATCAGACAGCGACCAAGAACCCAATAACTGATGCAGCGAGTCAAAATCTTGCAGCCAACCCCCAACACCCGCACTCGGAGTCACAATTTTTTCTAAGATAAAAGTTTTTCGCCGTTTCCGGCTTTTCCCCTGCTGGGAATTGCCAAAACCTTTACCTTGTTTGCGTTTTTTGCCACCAAGATTTAGCCAACCCATAACTTTTGTACCCTGTTTAATATGAATTCGATCGCAAGAACTTAATTAAATGCCTTCAGACATTCAACCAAAATCCTTTGTTGACAAGGATTTTTCAATAATCGTAAAAAATTTCTGTTTAGTTGAGAATTTACGCAAACTTAACCAATTTTCTGTATAGGCTATCGCTTTACATCTGCCGCGCTTTGCTAACGGTCAGGCGGGCGATCGGACAAATACTTTGTTAATGCGTAATCTCTATGATTTTTTGCTTCTTCACGATTATCATACACCCAAGTTCTATTTGCGATAGTAAAGTTTGTGTAAACTTTTTTCCGGCAACTTAATTATGACTTACGCCTTGCAAGGGGATAGCAATTCCCGCCTCAACCAGAAACATCCGCTACACCCTCCTTTCCCACGCAATGACAGGTGGAAAATGCGTAATTCCTAAAATAGTTAGAATTTACACTTGCTTTTTTTCTGCTTTCTGATAATATGAACACAAAGGTGAAATTTGGATTAAAGTCTAAAGCCCAAACAAATATCACTAAAGCTTCTTCACAAAATACTTCAATACTTCCATGCTTCCTTAAAACAGGGGCAAATTTCGCCTTGAAACTTTCCGTTTCCAGAAAAACTTAGGGCGGCTCGAAATGCTCAAAAACCCAGCGGAGAGAGCTAAAAAAGAGAATAGGGCGATCGATTCAAGACAATTCAATAAAAACACCCACTTTGATTGAAAACTCTTGTCCCCCCCTTCTTAAGGGGGGCTAGGGGGGATCGAGTTTCGCCCTAAAATGTGTAATTCCTAAATTAGTGAAAACTCTTCTCCCCCCCTTCTTAAGGGGGGCTAGGGGGGATCGAGTTTCGGCCTAAAACCCACTGTCTCTCTGCTTGATCCAAAAGTCCAGATCCCCCTAAATCCCCCTTAAGAAGGGGGACTTTGAGTAAATTCTCTTGTCCCCCCCGATGTTTTGGGAGAATTTACAAACACTCTTGTCCCCCCCGATGTTTTGGGAGACTTGACGAACACTCTTGTCCCCCCCGATGTTTTGGGAGACTTGACGAACACTCTTGTCCCCCCCTTCTTAAGGGGGGCTAGGGGGGATCGAGTTTCGGCCTAAAACGCGTAATTCCTTCTTCCTTCTTCCTTCTTCCTTCTGCCAAACCATGCAACTCAAATCAGCGGTGCAGTGGATACCTCATCCCGACGGTCATTGGATACTTCGCAATCCCGAAGACATTACCTGTATTCAAGTAGACGACTTTGACAAACAAGTAATTTTGCAATTAAGCCAACAGCCAATAACTAATATTCTCGCTGAATACAACCTCGATTTAGAAGACGTGCAAAATCTCTTGAAAGACTTAGCACAAGCAGGAATGCTAGAAGGAACCAAGCCACCGAAAGCCAAATTTAACCTGCTATCCTTCACAATTCCCCTAGTCAATCCAGATGTTTGGCTATCGCAGCACATCGACAAATTACGCTGGATGTGGACGTGGGAATTTGGCTTTTTTCTTTGCGCTTTCATCTCTTCCTCTGTAGCAGTGTGGTTGGCTTCCTCTGCCGAAATCGCAGCCTCACATCAGCAGTTGTGGATAGCCGGAAAAAATGAGACTATTTTCCAATTTGTCTTGCTGACAATGCTGGTAATAGCTTTGCACGAACTAGGTCATGCTTTCACGCTCAAACACTACGGCGGCATAGTTAAAGAAATTGGATTCTTGTTGATGTGTTTCATCCCTGGATGTTACACAGATACAACCGACCAATACAGTTTAGTCAGGCGGAAACAGCGGCTTTTAGTAGTAGCCACCGGAGTATTAATCCAAGTAACAATTTGGGCATTTGCTGTTTGGATGTGGCTGTTTTCTCAGTCAAATCCGGTTTGGCATCAAATTAGTTATTTGTTGATGGTAGCAGCGTTGCTGACAGTTGCAATTAATTTGAATCCCTTGAATAGATTTGACGGTTATTATTTGTTAGTAGCTGGAACTGGCATTAACAACCTGCGACAAAGGTCGTTTGATTTTTATGTGGACTTGTTGCGGCGGGAGGAGATTGAGGAAGCAGCGGAAACGCAATGGGTTTTGGCGGCTTACGCGCCTTTGAGTATACTTTATACTGTTTGGGTTTTGAGTTATCTAGCGTCATTGCTGGGTAATTTGGTTTTGCGGCTTTGGAGTTTTTAACCGCAGATTAATCACAGGCGGGACGCCCGTGCCACGATTAACCTAACGGGCGAGACGCCCGTGCCACAAAATGCAACTTTATTATTGTAGGAGTTTATCGAAATGAATGTTTTTCAAAAGTTGGGAATTGTTAGCGGAAGTTTGAGTTTTGCAGTTGTCAGTCTATGTTTTTCTGCACAAGCGGCAACTCTTACTCAAACTTACACTGTGAATTTGGGTTCGCAGCCGTTAAATAGCAGTACGAATGTGGTTTTTCCGAAGTTTAATTCGCTTTTGGGAACGCTATTAAGGGCTTATGTTACGGTTAAATCTACTGTTAATAATAGTGTGAGCATTACTCCTTTGACGGGAGATTTTATGGGGACGGCGGCGACTAATGCAAGTATTGCTGTGAATATTCCGCTGCTAAAAGTTGACCCGAATTTGACTTTGAGTGTTTTGGCGAGTCCGCCGGAAACGAAGATTGCTAGTGGCGGTACGGGAAGTGTTAGCGGTTCGGCTTCTGGTACTGTGTCGAAGAGTTATGATTTGCCGCAGTTTTTAAGTGCTTTAACTGGCTGCGATGGTGATACTTTTACTGCAGGCGTGGCGACAACTGGTTTGACTCAAATTCTGGGGAGTCCGGCTAGAGGTAGTTTTGGGGGTAAGGTTGTGGCTAACACTACAGTTAGTGCAATTTATGAGTATGAACCTATTGCTGATGCTTCTGTACCGGAACCGATGACTGCTGTTGGTACATTTGTGGCTGCTGGAATGGGTTTGTGGTGGAAGAAAAGGGTTTCAAAAAGGGGGTAATATTTAGCTGGTTCCTAGGCAGAGCTCATTGCTGACAACTTAAGACTGAAACCTACATAATAAATGTCGCTTTTAGTTGAGGCTAGATCCCCCTAAATCCCCCTTAAAAAGGGTAGTAGGGGTTGACTTTGATAAGAATCTTGTCCCACCCCCTACTCCCCTTATTAAGGGGGGTTAGGGGGGATCGAGACTTCGCTACAACCAGAGAAACGGTCGGTTTAATGTTAAGTTGTTACCAATGAGCACAGCCTGGGAACGAGTAACTTTACGTTAAAGCGATCGATAAACGCGATAGTTAATTTCAGGGAAAATATTATCAATCTCCTCAACTTTCTCCAACCAACCCGAATCAACTTTCCCTTCTTTCACTTCATCGTAAAGCTTGTGAAAGCGCATTAAGTGCGATCGAGTCCGCCGCACTGCATAGGGCACCATCGTTCCTGTACGCATGATAAACGCCCAGTCAGATGATTGAGCTAGCAGCACTTCCCGCGCCGCCTGATTCAAAGCACGATATTGCAATTCATCTTCCGGTTCCATACTTCCCAACTCAATCATCCGTTCCGCAGCCTTGTGCAAATGCGGGTAAATCCAAGCATTCGTCTCATTCAACCAATATTCGTGGAAACCCCGGAAACCCCAGCTAGACTGAGACGGGCGGCACACTTGCTGAGTCCGATTTCCCCGCAAATAATCGGCTAAGTGCGTCATCTCGTAGGTATTTTGGTCGTACCAACTCTTGCGGAATAGGTAATCTAAGAACCAAGGCCCTTCGTACCACCAGTGACCGAAAAGTTCGGCGTCGTAAGGCGAAACAATAATCGGCGGACGCTGCATAATGCCGTTGAGGTGTTCGACTTGGCGTTCGCGGTTGAAAGCAAAGTTGCTGGCGTGTTCGGCTGCTTTTTCCCGTGCCCAGTACGGATCGTACAACTGTTTATCGCCTAAACCCAATCCGCGACCGGTGATTTTGTGATATTTAATCCCGGTATTTTTCCGCTGGCCGTTGGGCATGATGTAGGGCTTAATGTAATCGTAGTCAGCTTCCCAGCCCAAATCTTTGTAGAATTCGCGGTATTCGGCGGCCCCTGGATAGCCGACTTCGGAAGACCAAACCTGCTGCGAGGATTCGTGATCCCGGCCGAAGGCTGCGACTCCGCTTTCGGTGAAAATTGGGGCGTAGCTGCCGTAGCGGGGACGCGGGCGGGCGTAGAGGATGCCGTGACCGTCTGTGAGAAAGTAGCGGAGGCCGGCGTCGGCTAACATCCGCTCTAAGCCTTCATAGTAGGCGCATTCGGGCAGCCAAATGCCTTTTGGTCGGCGGCCGAAGTTTGCTTCGTAGTTGTCGCAAGCTACTTGAATTTGTGCCCAAACTGCTTCGGGGTACATTTTCATCAGCGGTAGGTAGCCGTGGGTGGCACCGCAGGTGATGATTTCGAGGTTGTTGGTATCTTGGTGTTCTTTGAAGGCTTTGACTAAATCTCGATCGTACTTTTCCCAAAAGTTGCGGACTTGAGAGAAGTGGGCGGCGTAATGTTCTGCTAAATAGCGGAGGTGGCCGTTGCCGCTGTTGTGTTCGATTTCGAGATCGGCTAGTTCTTCGAGTTTAGCCAAGTGGTCGTCGAAACGGTCTTGCAGCAAGGGGTCGCGCAGCATGGCAACCAAGGGCGGCGTCATGCTCATGGTAATTTTAAAGTCGATGCCGTCGCGCTTGAGCCCTTCAAAGACTTGCAGCAGGGGAATGTAGGTTTCCGCGATCGCCTCAAACAGCCATTCTTCTTCTAAAACGTAGTCGCTTTCCGGGTGGCGGACAAAAGGCAAGTGGGCGTGGAGAACGAGGGCGAGGTAGCCAATAGTCATAAAAAAAGTTCGGTAAGTGGGAAACGAGCGAGACTTTAGTCCTGAGAGGGAAACGACTCGGCGGTTTCAACCGCCTTGAATCCCCTTGCGGGGAGAGGGGTATGGTTGCCCCTCAAGGAGATATGGTTGTCTCCGACCTATTTCTAGGTAATGTTCGCTTTGCCAATGTTGTAAGGGCTTGTTAGGCTTGCAGCACTGTCGAGAGTGACTTTAAGACTGTTTAACTACAAGCGACATAGCAGAAAACTAGCGTCGCATTCAAGGAGTGTCGTGACCCTAACAACGTAGTCAGTGAAGACTTAGGCGGGTCAGTACAGCTTGTTTCGATTAATCTTACAAGCGAGCGTGGCTTTAGCCCGCTCGTTACTGACAGTGATTTGGATGCCGTAGTTATTAACTGACGCCATTTAGGGACAGCTTTAAAATATTTTAAGATTTTATGCTGAAACGGGACTCACAAAATGGCGTGTTTTTTTAATGGCCTTTCTCTAACAAACTAAATGTCAGCAAATTCTGATTTTCTGCTTGCTGTCGGATTAGGGCTGCTGCTGTTTGAGAGTCTACTGCCTTTGAGAAAAAGAATCCCTGGGCGTACTCGCATTTTAACCCTTTTAGTATAGATAGTTGCGAGGCTTCTTCGACTCCTTCGGCTACTACATCCATGCCTAAATTGTGGGACAAAGTAACAATCGACCGCACAATTTCTGTCGGGTCAATGCCTCCTTTACTGAAATCGAACTCACCTCCCATCCTGCTAACAAAAGAGCGGTCTATTTTTAAGGTATTGGTGGGGAAGCGGTGCAGGTAGGAGAGCGAGGAATAGCCGGTGCCGAAGTCGTCAATGCACAAGTGTATGTTTCTGGTTCTGAGCTGCACCAGCATTGCTGTTACTGATTCGGAATTTTCTATGAGTACGCTTTCGGTAATTTCTAGTTTTAAACTGCTGCCGTCGAGGTTAGTTTCTTGAAGAACTTGGTCGATGTATTCAATTAAGTCTGGCTGAGAAAACTGTTTGACAGAAATGTTGACGCTAACGCTTAAGGGGGGGTTGCTGGGAAATAGCTGCTGCCACTGGCGGATTTGGTGGCAAGCTGTGCGGAGTACCCAGCGGCCGAGGGGTACGATCAAGCCGGTTTCTTCGGCAATGGTGATGAATTCACCGGGGGAAACTAAGCCGCGTTCTGGATGCTGCCAGCGCACTAGGGCCTCAAAACCGGTAATTGTGTTATTGGCGATCGACACGATCGGCTGGTAGTGAATAATAAACTGTGGCGCTGCGGATAAGGGAGGTAAGGCTGATTCGGGGAATGGGGGAAAGTCTTCTTCTCTGGCCGGCTCTCTAATTGATTCGATCGCCCGCCGCAGGTCGTTTTCTAGCTGCAACAGCCGCAAAGCGTGGGCGTGCATGGAACTGTTGAAAACTTCGTGTCGGGCTCTGCCGAGTTCTTTGGCGCGGTACATTGCTGTGTCGGCGTCGCGCAGCAGGGTTGTCGGTTCCACGTATTCGCCAGAACTCAAAGCTATGCCGATGCTGGCGGTGATAAATACTTCGTGTCCGTCTAGAAGGAGAGGGGAAGTGATTTTCTTTTGCAGGCGGTTGACAATGGTGGTAGCTTCATTGATGCCCTCGATGTCTTCTAGCAACAGCACAAACTCGTCTCCTCCCAGGCGGGCCACTGTATCTCCGGGCCTCAGACACGCTTCCAGACGCCGCGCGATCGATACTAGCAGTTGATCGCCGATGGCGTGGCCGAGGGAATCGTTGACTACTTTAAATCTATCTAAATCGAGAAACAGCACGGCAAACGAGTAGTCTTTGCGCCGTTTTGCCAGCCTCAGAGCGTGTTCGAGCCGATCGGTAAATAGCGATCGGTTGGGCAATCCGGTGAGGGCGTCGTGAAAAGCATCGTGCAGCAGTTGTTCTTCGGCGAGTTTGCGCTGAGTGATGTCGTGACAGTTAATCACGATTCCCTTGACTGCCGGATCGTACAGCAAGTTGGTGGCTACAGCTTCTACATAACACCAGGAACCGTTGCGGTGTCGGACTCGGTACTCAACTGGGCACTGGCTTCTTTTGGGGTTTTCAATGGCTTTGTGGAGGGTTTCGGCGATCGTGGCGCAGTCGTCGGGGTGAACTATTTCTAAGGCGCTGCGGCCGATCGCCTGGTGGGGCGCGTATCCTAAAATTCGCTTGACGGAAGGGCTGATGTAGCGGAAGATTCCTTGGGCGTCGAGAATGATCGTGATGTCTGTGGCGTTTTCAATCAGCGAGCGAAATCGCTGTTCGCTTTGGCGCAGGGCTGATTCTGCTTGTTTGCGATCGCTGATGTCGAGGGCTACTCCGTCTATAATTACGTCGCCGTTTTCGTTTTTGGAAAATTTAGCGCTGTCTTGCACCCACTTGACTTCCCCCGATCTCAGAACGATGCGGTACTGGCGATCGCACGGCAAAAGAGTCGCTCTCGATGCTGCTACGCGTCTGTCACACGAGCTTTTGTCCTCTGGATGGATGATTTCGGTCAAGAGTTCCGGGTGCGAAATCACTTCTTCTGCCCCGAACCCAGTAACTTCGCGCACGCCCGGACTGATGTAGGGCATGGACATTGTGCCATCTGGATGCAGCACGGTGCGGTAGACTGAGCCGGGAATGTTGGCTGCCATTGTGGCTAGCTGCTGCTGGATGCCGCAGACTGCTGCTTCGGCGCGCTTGCGTTCTGCAAGTTCATTTTGGGCTTGTTGGTAGAGTTCGGCTTGGTGGATCGCGATCGCGCACTGATCGGCTATGGCTTTGACTAGCGATAGTTCTTCTGTAGTCCAAGAGCGGGCGCGATCGCACTGGTAGAGGCAAATTCCTCCCAAAAATGATTGCTGGTAGAGCAGCGGTGCGATCGCGATCGAGTGAAACCCTAAAAATTCCGCTGATGCTTGCAGTTCCGGGCCCAGAGTCGATAACTCGGCGAGGGCGATCGCTTCTCCGCGGGCGAGGGAGAAGCGATAGTGTTGGGCAAAGTCGCAATTTAGACCGATCGCCCGTTCTCTGCCGGCTGCCTTTAAGCTCATGTAGCGAATCCCGATCCTGCCTTCAGCATCTGGCTGCAATATCGCGCAGCCGCTGATTTCGAGAGCTTCGTGCAGTTGATCTGCGGTGGTTTGCAGCACTTCGTCGAGTACAAGGGTGAAGCGCATGGCTTGGAGGATGCGGTTGACGATCGCTTCACGAGTCGCTTGCCGCTGAATTTTGGCGATCGCTTCTTGTTGCTGGCGCCGCATTTTGTATTCTTGGAGCGAGCGTTCTAAGACTGTTGGCAACCTAAACAGCCGCCCTTTTAAGACGTAATCGGTCATTCCGGCTTTGATGCACTCAACTGCCGCTTCTTCTCCCAAACTTCCCGTTACTAAAATCAAGGGTATGTCTTGCCCTAATTCCTGCATTAATTTCAACACTTCTAAACCGTTGAATCCGGGGAGGCGGTAATCTGAGAGTACAGCATCGTACTTGCAATTCTCCAGCAGTTTTCTGCACTCTGCTGCTGTTTCTGCGGTGTCGCACTTAAAATTTACCCCTCCCGACTCTAAGGCGAGCACTATTAATTCCATATCTTCTGCCATGTCTTCGATAATCAACAATTTTAATGTTGATTCCGCAACCATTTTTAGTAGATAGTTAGTCTGATTTATATCTAACATAAGGTATTGGGGATGTTTTCAATTGGTTATTCGTGTTGTTGCTAGTAATTTTTTAGAGTGAGTTGGGTTGTTAATTTTATCTCGATATTTTTAGCAAAATCAATTATATACTCTACTCTCAAAACCTTTATTTAGCACCGACCGTCGAGGGCTGACCGAACCGATTGGGGATCATCCCAATTTTTAAAACAGCCTTTTTTAGGAGTACGAGCATCTGGCACAGCCAAGGCTAGATATTTCGCTTCCATCCCTGAGAGTGCACACTCCTGTCACACCAAAATTCTCATGTTCTCACCGATTGTGACTTATTTAAGTGTATAAGAGTTTTAAATTCTAAATTTAAAACTCTTATACACTTAACTTACGAATCTCTACTACCGTTTGAGATTGTTTGCCCTAGTTTAAAGTAAAAGGTGGCTCCTTGACTAGGTAGGCTTTCGGCCCAAACCGTGCCGCCGTGGCGGTGAATAATCCGCTGGACGATCGCCAAACCGATGCCGGTACCTTCAAATTCTCTCTGGGAGTGCAGCCTCTGAAAGGCTCCAAACAGGCGATCGGCATATTCCATCGGAAAACCCACCCCGTTATCCTTGACAAAAATCGTCCCATCCGGTAAACCCTCAATAACTATTGTAGCCGGAGTGCGTCCGCGGCTGAACTTGACGGCGTTGCTAATTAAGTTGCTGAACACCTGTTGCAGCAACGTTGGATCTCCCATTACTGTCGGCAAATCTCCGACGGCAAATTCAACGCTGTGGGGAGTTTGGGGCGGATCTGCGACAGTTGGTGGTTTAGTCAATTTAATCGCATTTTGTACCAAACGGCTCAGATCGATCGGAATTTGCCTCAACTCGGTGCGAGTCACCCGCGACAGGGCGAGCAAACCGTCAATCAACAGGCTCATCTTTTGGCTGCTGTCTTCAATTATTTCCATATAGTGAACTATTTTGGAATCGCTCAAAGCCTCAGTTAATTCTAGTCGCTGTTTCAACGCTTCTACAAAACCTGAAATGTGTCGCAAAGGTGCGCGCAAGTCGTGGGAAACTGAGTAAGAAAAAGATTCTAATTCTTGATTGGCAGCTTCTAATTGCTCTGTCCGTTCTGACAAAGCTTGTTTTGTCTCTACCAACTCAGTGATATCGCGAGAAGTGCCAATTAAAGCATAAACCTCGCCCTCGATATTTCTCAGGGGAATTTTAAAAGTATCGTAGTAAGTAGTGTCGCCCGATATCACAAATTTATCCTGCAAGTGCATAGTTTCCCCTGTTTCAAACACCTGGGAATTTTCCCTACAGAATTTGGCGGCTATTTCTGGGGAAAAACATTCAAAAATAGTTTTTCCCTGCATCTCCTTCCTGCTATTTAATCCAGCAGTGTGGGCCACAGATTGGTTGACAAAAGACAGGCACATCTTCTCGCGCTCTACCACAAAAATGTGATCGGGCAAAGCATCAAAAAAAGTTTCTAATTCTGCGGTACGCTGCGCGACTTGAGCTTCTAAAGTTTCGTTGAGTTCTTTAAGTTCAGCTTCTACTCGTTTGCGTTCGGTAATATCTTGACCAATGCTGATACACCTGCCGTCCGAAAGACGAACATTGGCCCAAGAAGTGTCGATAATTCGCCCGTCTCTAACTTTTGTTTTGAAGTCGCTCCAGTTCGGATTTGCTGCTTCAATTTCATCCCAAACATATTGACGGTCTTCTGGCTGCAGATAAAATTCGGCCAAGATATCCCGGTTTGTGATTTCTGCCAAACTCCAGCCTAGCACTTCTTCCCAGTGGCGGTTTACCCAGTTTATTTGACTGTTTTTGTCCAAGAATGCGAGCATGACTGGCACGTTGTCGAATATAGTTTGCAGCAGTTCTTTTTGCTGTTTTAATGATTCTTCGGCTTGTTTGCGATCGCTGATGTCGAGTACGGAACCGATAAATTGTAAAATTTGTCCGTCTGGGGTTCTTTTGAAAATTTTAGAGCGATCGTGCACCCAGCGCCATTCCCCATTTTTGTGTTTGATTCTGTAGTCTCTGTCATCGGTTTCATAGGGATTCCTGCTGTGTTTGAGTCGCTCCATACCTGTAATTAGCTTTAACATATCATCGGGATGAACTAAGTTGGCTAAAGCGTCTTTACCCAAATCTTGCAATTCTTGGGGAGTGTATCCCAGCATGGCTGTGACCGATTCATTTGCATAAATATTTTGGCTGTCTACTGCATCGTAAATGTATAGAAAGTTAGGTATTGTTGTAACAATACTCTCTAAAAGTTGCTGGTGCTTTTGCAGTTCCAATTCGGCCTGCTTGCGCTCGCTTAAGTCCAGCACAAAACTAACGCCTAACTGCTTCGTTCCTTCTAAAAATGTGCTGCCCAGCAGCACCGGAACGCGGCTACCATCGGAGCGTATAAATTCTTTTTCAAAGGGAAGAACCGTATTTCTAGCCTTCAGTTCGGCGACTTTTGCTGTATCTAAACGCACGTATTCGGGCGGTGTCATTTCTTGCCAGTTAACTCTTCCTGAAAGCAGATCGTCCCGCGTATAGTTTACGGTGTTTAAAAAAGCGGCGTTGGCATCTGTAATGCTGCCGTTAAGATCCCAAAAAATTAGGCCGAGCATGTTAGAATCAACTATGGCTTTAAATTTGGATTCGCTTTGGCGCAACTGATCTTCGACTTGTTTTAGTTCTGTGATGTCGCGGGAGATGGATAAAACTGTTTCTACTGAATTGTCTTCAGCAAATTCGGGAATGACTCGACAGTGGTAATGTTTTATGCCATCGGGAGTGGGAAACTCAAATTCTATGGTTTCTTGTTTGCCACTACCCAAAACTTTCATAAAAGCCTCATCCCACAGGTCGCACAAGTGGGGCGGCATTCCAGCTTCTTGGTTGGTTTTGCCAATCAATTTGGCGGCTGGTTTTCCAGTTGTTGATTCTACTGCTGGGTTGATGTAAAGGAGGCGTAGTTTGCGATCGAACCGGGCGATGATATCGGTAGCATTTTCCGCTAGGGCGCTGAAAGCTTGTTCGCGTCGGTGCAGTTCTTCTTGAGTGCGGTGGAAATCGGTTATGTCTCTGGCAAAAGATAGAATTGAAACTACTCTTCCCGATTCATCGATGAGTGCAGAATTGTACCATTCGCAGTAAATTACCGAGCCATCTTTGGTATAGTTGCGGTTGCGGCAAACGTTGCGGGTTTCTCTGCTGTGTAACAGTTGATTTGTGACGGCGCACACTTGCTCGAAGTCTTCTTGATGAACTATTGACCATTCGTGCCAGTATTTGCCGATTACTTGGGCTGCACTCCAGCCAAATATTTGTTCGGCCATTGGCGACCACCGCACTACCCGAAATTCTTTGTCCCACTCTACCACTGCCATTGGTGAGTTTTCTAGGTGAAATTCCCGGCGCGAGTGGGCTTTTTTTATTTGAGTTTGAAGTTGTTGGCGGAGTTGCTTCGCCTCGGTCAAGCGAGCGCTGAGTTCCTGTGCGTTTGCTGAGCCGGCTTTGGCAATGTGAGCAATGGTTTCTGCTGTTTGTTTTTCGAGTTCGTTCCAAGCGAGTTCGAGGGCTGATTCCGCCTGCTCTAGCTCAGTGATGCTGTTCTGAAACAGTGTGGCACTTTCAACTGGAATTTCAGGCATATTTTTGACACTTAGACAAGTGTTACTTTGAGAATTCAAAATTAAAGCTTAAAAATTAAAAATATGTAATTTCCTGTTAAATTATACATTTTTAATTTTTAGTCGGTGCGTGGAGCCGATCGTTGGAGGCGGGCGGCGTTATTAAAGACTGCCAGTAAAAGGATCTGGGGTGCAGATCGATCGGCAATTGTGGTGGATCGATCTAAAATTCTCCTGGGTAAGGGAAGGGTGCGGGCAGGAGCTGACCCTAACTATATTTTTGCACAGAGTTGTTGTTTGGGGGCGATCAAAAGGATCTCGGCGTGGCTGCGGGCTGGGGTCGATCGCCAATCTGTAGCAGGGCGTTGCCTATGCAGATCCCCATTTGTCTCAACTAAACACGCTTTCTCAAAGTCGGGCAGGGCTTTAACCCCCTGTCGGACTGAGGGTTGGACGGGCTGGTTGACACCAATGAAACCGCCCCTACCTACCAATAATCTCCCATCAGTTTGGTCAATAAAAAGCTAAAATAAAATCTAAAGTTATTCAGTCTTTTAAATCGCTTATGACTGCTGCTGCACCCTCTTCGATAAAAAACCAAACTCAGTACGAAGCCATTATCGGTCTCGAAACTCATTGTCAATTGAGTACGAATACTAAAATTTTCTCCAGTTCTTCTACAGAATTTGGCAATGCCCCAAATACTAACATTGACCCAATTTGTATGGGAATGCCGGGAGTGTTGCCAGTATTAAATCAAAAAGTGCTGGAGTATGCGGTGAAAGCAGGGCTGGCTCTCAACTGCTCCATCGCACCTTACAGTAAGTTTGACCGCAAGCAATATTTCTATCCCGATTTGCCGAAAAATTATCAAATTTCTCAGTTCGATTTGCCGATCGCTACTAACGGTTGGCTAGAAATTGAACTCGTGGATGAGACGGGAAATTCTACTAGAAAAAAAATCGGGATCACTCGCTTGCACATGGAGGAAGATGCCGGAAAATTGGTTCACGGCGGCAGCGATCGGTTGAGCGGTTCTACTTATTCAATGGTGGATTACAACCGCGCCGGTGTGCCTCTAATCGAAATTGTTTCGGAACCGGATTTGCGATCGGGCGCGGAAGCTGCCGAATACGGTCAAGAATTGCGCCGGATCGTGCGCTACATCGGTGTTGGCGACGGGAATATGCAGGAAGGCTCGCTGCGGTGCGACGTGAATATTTCGGTGCGCCCCGTTGGCCAAAAAGAGTTCGGCACGAAGGTGGAAATTAAAAATATGAACTCTTTTAATGCGATCGAACGGGCGATCGATTACGAGATCGAGCGGCAAATTCAAGCTGTGGAAAATGGCGAAACCATCATCCAAGAAACCCGGCTGTGGGATGAAAACAAGCAGTGTACTTTCAGTATGCGGATTAAGGAAGGTGCAAGCGATTACCGGTATTTCCCGGAACCAGATTTGCCTCCGATCAAAGTTTCAGCCGAGCAATTGCAGGATTGGCAAGCTCAACTGCCGGAATTGCCGGCAATGAAGCGCAATCGCTACGAAACTGAGCTCGGTCTTTCTCCCTACGACGCGCGGGTGCTGACTGACGACAAAGCGGTGGCGGAGTATTTTGAAAAGTCGATCGCCGCCGGTGCTGTGGCTAAACAAGCGGCGAATTGGGTGATGGGCGATATTACTGCTTATCTGAAAAATGAAAAACTGGCGATCGCAGAAATTCCTTTTCAACCGCAGGATTTAGCCGAACTGCTGGGGCTAATTGAGGCCGGTACGATCAGCGGCAAAATTGCTAAGGATATTTTGCCGGAGTTGCTGGCAAACGGTGGTTCGCCTCAGAAGTTCGTTGAGAGCAAGGGTTTGATTCAAATTTCGGATACTGGGGCGATCGATCGAGCGATCGATGCCGTGTTGGCCGCCAATCCCAAGGAGCTCGAACAGTACCGAGCCGGTAAAACTAAGCTGCTGGGCTTTTTTGTCGGCAAGGTGATGAAGGAAACGGGCGGCCGGGCCGATCCCAAACTGACCAATGAGCTGCTGGCGGCGAAGCTTAACGCCCCAGGCTAAGCAAGTCGTTAAGGGGGTCGTGTAGCGGATACAGCGGCGGGCGATCGGTTTTCCCCGATCCCGCCGCCCTCTGGCCAAGAATTTCTGGATGGTACCCGCCACGTAATTTATCCGTGGGGTCAATCCAAAATCCAAAATCTCAAATCTAAAATCGAATGACCCTTCTCCCTGGCTCGTAACTTTATAATTAATATACATTTCTTTACAACATCTTCACGTTTGGGGGTAACACCCCTCATCCCGGTTGTGTTATATTGTGTTATGTAGATGCACCCTGATGGCAGAGAGAGTTACTTAGGTAGCTCTCTCTTTTTTTGTCTTTTTTTTTTGCACGGACGTGAAAATACGGATGGGGGAGAGGGGGATGGGCTATACCGATTCCCGATTACTGATTACCGATTTGCAATTACCGCTTTGAGTCGATTAATACTGAAATGCTGCACCATTCTCAATAAGCTTTTATGAACAGGCAAGATGCCTGTTCCACAAAGAATGAATTTTCTTGTGGAACAGGCATCTTGCCTGTTAAGCGAGAATGGTGCAATATCTCAGTTAATATCAGCTTGAGTTATTACCTAATTTTGACAGTATGAGCGAACAAGCTAGCGAGCTAATCAAGCAGGGGATTTCGCAATATCAGGCGCGTCAATTTGAGGCGGCGCTGGGTTCTTGGCAGGAAGCGCTGGGGCTGTATCGCTCAATGGACGATAAGCGCCGATCGGGTGCGGCGCTGGGTAATATGGGCGTAGCTTACGAAGCGCTGGGAAATTATGCTCAGGCGATCGACTGCTACCAGCAGCATTTGGTGTTAGCGCGGGAAATTGGCGATCGCCGGGGTGAGGCAAATGCTTTGGGAAATCTGGGCAATGCTTGCTGTGCTCTGGAGGATTTTTCTAGTGCTATTGATTACCAGCAGCAGCGTTTGGCGATCGCGCGGGATACTGGCGACGGGCGCTCTGAGTTGGAAACTTTGGGTAATTTGGCGCTAGCTTACGATGCTAAGGGAGATTTGCCTGGTGCGATCGAATGCTATCACCAGCAGTTGTCGATCGCGCGCGCCAGCAAGGACGATCGCATTGAGCGCAATGCTCTCAAGTATTTGAAGCTCGGTTACAAGTATTTAGCAGATTACGAGAAAGCCGACGAGTACCGACAGGAGCAATTGGCGATCGTCCGGGAACTGTTTTTAACTGATAAAAATAATAGTTTTGTACAACTTGCCGAAACCGTTGGTTTGAATCCGATTGAGGACTTTGCTGGGGCTAATTTAAGCGGTTTTGACTTGCACTACGCTGATTTTAACGGTGCGGATTTGCGCGAAACCAACCTCCGAGGCGCCGATTTGACTTTGGCGGATCTCAGCGGTGCTTTGCTGAGCGCTGCTATTTTAATTGATGCTAATTTGTGCAATGCTAATTTGCGGGATGCTGAACTCAGCAGCGCCAATTTGAGCGGTGCAGATTTGCGAACCAAGCTGCCGAGGGCAAATTTAACCGGTGCAAATTTAACCGACGCCAACTTGAGCAGTGCTTATTTACCGAATGCGATTTTGGTAAATGCAAATTTGACAAATACTGATTTCAAAAATGCTGATTTAAGCGGTGTTAATTTGAGTGGTGCGATTTTAAACGGTGCTGATTTGACCCGCGCTGATTTGAAAAATACGGTGGTAAAAAATGCGAACTTTTCTGGTTGTGTGGGAATTTCGGAAGCCCTGAAGGTTGAATTGAGGACACGGGGCGGGATTTTTGAGTAGAATGGGGAATGTTAGTAATTGTAGAGGGTAACAAAAGCTATGACTGCCGTAACTGCAAAACGATTCTCGATCGCCGAATATCACCGTTTGGAAGAACTGGGTTTTTTTGAGTCCGATAACCGATTTGAATTGATTCGCGGAGAAATTATCAAAATGGCTGCCAAAGGTACGTTTCACTCTGTTTGCAACTCGCTATTGCTTAAAAAATTGTACCCACTGCTGGAAGAACGAGCGATCGTGCGCGGTCAAGAGCCGATTATTTTGTCGGCTGATAGCGAACCAGAGCCTGATGTTGTTATTGCTTGCAATCGTTCTGATAATTATTTATCTTCTCACCCGCAGCCTGCTGATATTTTGTTGGTAATTGAGGTTTCTGATTCTACTTTGAAATACGACAGGAGAACCAAGTTATCTCTCTATGCTGAATCGGGAATTTCTGATTATTGGATATTTAATTTGGTAGATATTCAACTGGAAATGCACAGCGAACCTTATCAAAAACAAAGAGGTGGTTTCGATTATCGAGTCAAACGAGTGGTTTTGCCGAATGAGGTTGTGGTAATTCCAGGTTTCCCAGATTTGTCTCTCGATTTATCTGCGGTATTTCCGGCGCAGATGGGTGAGTGAAGGTGAGAAGTGCGTAGGCCGGGGCCGGGGCGTAGCCATCGCCCGGATTGATGATATAATGCAAAAGTGCGATTGAACTCTTCACCAAAGTAGCACTATGACGGCTAAAACTCTCGCCCCACCCGAACAAATTGTCCAGCTATCGGGTATCAGTTGGCAAACCTACGAAAATTTGCTTGCCGAAATCGGCGATCGGCAAATTCGACTGACCTATAATCGCGGCAATCTGGAAATTAGAGTACCCTCCCCAGAACACGAACTTTACAAAAAAGTAATGGGTCGATTTGTTGAAACCCTAGCAGAAGAATTGGAACTCAACATTGCCCCCCGGGGTTCCACAACTTTCAAGCGCCCTGAACTTAGCGGTGTAGAACCTGATGAATGTTTTTACATCCAAAATGTTAGTGCAGTTAAAGGCAAAAAAAGAATCGACATGAATCAAGATCCGCCACCGGATTTAGTGGTAGAAATTGATATTACCAGTCGTTCCGAAAATAGTTTGCAGATTTATGCGGATCTGGGAGTGCCGGAAGTTTGGATTTATAATGGAGTGCGATTCAGAATCAACAGATTAGAAAATGGAGAATACGTTGAGTGCGAGATCAGTTTAGCATTTCCTAGCTTACCGATATTAGAGATTGTCAGATTTTTGGAACAAGCAGAAACAATGGACTATTTGGAATTAGTGAAAGCATTTCGGAATTGGGTAAAAAGCCAAATTCAGCAAAACCCATGAGGGCGGATATAATTCAACAAAATTTACAATTTAAACCCGCGAAAAAAAGCTTTGTTGTGATGAACTAGAGATGATAAACTAATTTAAATATCAATTACAGGCTGGTAGTGCCAGCAATTCTACCCGATATGCGATCGCTAGAGTCTCACAACAAATACCCAGATTGCTTGTGGATGCAATTAGAAGCAATTCCCGTTCCATCGGTTGCACCCCAAACCCAGCAGCTTGACATTCACTTGAGCCTGAATTTTAACGAGCATTGGGAACCCCTGCTAGGTGGTCGCGTTAAGTTTGGTCTGCAAGGCGGGACGCTAAAACTCTATCTAGAAAAATGCGAAATACCCGTAGCATCACGTCAGTTAGTCGGTTCTTTCAAGCTTTTGCCAATAGAAGAAACCCTACCGATTCAAAGCAGTGCAGAAATTTTAGTAACCGAAAGTCAGCGGGGAGTTCCGGGCGGGGAGAAGGCTGAAAAAACTAAGGAAACAGAGAGCATATTGTGTCACGTTTCCACAATCAGCGATGATACAACGCCAGCTTGGATTTTTGCAGTAGAACAAGGCAAATCAGTATTAAAAGGTTTGCTAAAAAGTGCTAAGCTGGGAGAATTAACGGCGAAAGAATTTCGGATGGCAGCGGCTTTTGAAGTTGCTAAAGAAGATATTAATCTCACAGATGCGGAGGGTTTGTGGCCGCACGAGATCACGCCAAATCAACATTCGGTTTTAGAAAGAATCCTGACTATATACCTGCAAGCAAATAAACTCCAACCTGCCCTCAGTTGGGCGCTATTGTCCTACAATTTGCCTCCGGTTGAACCGCGCGAAGTGGCAATTGTCCCGGAAGCTGAATCGGAATTGCAGGAAATGGTCGATCGCATTATCTCCGCTGAAACCGACAACTTTGTAGAGTTGGCCCAAATCGCCAATCTCAACCCAGCACTAGATTTCGCGGGTAGCAGCTTGCGCGGAACGACTTTAAGTGCAGTGGATTTTAGCAGCGCAAATCTCGATCGGGCAAATTTCCGGGGTGCAACCTTAAACGATGCCGATTTCAGCGACGCCAACCTGCAAAATGCCAAATTCGGCGGTGCAGATTTGAGTGGGGCTTTCTTAGGAAATGCTGATTTAAGCGGCGCAGATTTGCACAAAGCAAGTCTGGCTTTAGCTAACCTCAGCGGTGCCAATTTGAGCGGCGCAAATCTGCTGGAAGTGAACTTAACAAATACTAATTTCAGCGGTGCGAATGTCGAGTCAGCCAGATTCGGGAATAATTCAGGAATGGATGAGGAGATGCAGGTGAATCTACAGCAGCGAGGCGCAATTTTTGAGGAGGTTTAGTCCGTAAGTGCGAGATCCCTTTCATTCATCCCCATCTATTGTGGCACGGGCATCACGCCTGTGCGATGGAATTTCACCTTGAAACTATCGCATTTCAAGAAAGTTGCTTCTTAATCCTTAAGTCTGTAACTAAATTTATAGAGGGCGATGAACCGTAGCTGTTAAGAGGGTAAACAGGCATTTCTTGCCAACACTGACGGCAAAACCAGTATACTTGACTGTGGCGAAGGTGACGCAGCATTTGATTCGTGCAGCAAGGACAGCTTGTCATAAAAACCTCTTTTTTATCGACGAAAGTGTATTTTTCTCTTGTTGCCCAGTGCTGTAAGCTGGGTTGAAGCAGCAACTCTATGAATGTAGAGGTAAATTATTAAGAATCCTGCCTCTGCCCTACCGGGGAGTGTCAATCGATTTTAGATTTTAGATTTTAGATTAAAGAATTGAAGCATTGACTTGCGCTAGATAAATTCGGGGGCTCCTTTATCGGATACAGGTTTTTTATTTCACCGGTCCTGAGTCTGCTTTCGGAATGAATCACGTGGCGGGTATCCTGGATGCTTGATTGTCAATCATCCCATCCCAAAATCTCTGCCACTTTTCCCGGCAGGCTGGTGGCTTCAAATGGTTTGGGAATTACCCCAGCAACACCCATTTTGGCAAAGTTGGCCATATCACTTGACAAAACTCTTGCTGTCAGCAGAATCACTGGAATCGATCGAGTTATGGGATCGGATTGGAGACGATCGTACACAGCAAACCCATCCATTCCCGGCATTGATACATCCAGCAAAATAGCGTTAGGTCGTTCTGTTTGTAGGATTTGTAAACATTCTTGTCCTGATTCGGCCACCAGGGTATTCCATCCCGCGAGGTCTTCCAGGCACATCTGTATCAGTTCGCGGAGGTGTTCTTGATCATCAACGATGAGAATTTGTTTCCCTATCATCTTGCTTTCGGGCAGGAGACTGCCCTCATAATTAGCTAGTTGCAAAGTGTTCATTTTATTTGGGTTGATTAGAAATCAATTTTTTGGTTGCTAATTGGGTCTCAAATACACATCTTTAAGCAATCGCTCAAATGTGCAGGTCAGACTTGAATCCGAACTTGGGATGGCGGAATTCTCAACTCTTTAGCAAGCTGAATTGTTAAACCATCCGAGTGTATTTCAGCCCCATAGATTTCAGGGTGTACGCGGTGGGGCAACGGGATGAGACTTTGAAATCCATTAGGAAGGAAATAACTTTCTACTCCAGCCGCTTCGGTAGGTTGACCTTGAATTAAAACAGTTTCTGGAGTGATTTGGAGATTCAATTTGACAAGATGAATGTCAGAAATATGAACTTTAAGGATAAGTGTCACATCCTTTTCTTGAATTTTAATAGCTGCGATCGGTGTTTCCTCTGTACGAGCAATCCAAAGTGTGGATTGCTGACAACCAGTGGGCCAACCGGAAAATGAACCTGCGAGGTCCTGATTTACATCATTAAAATCCTGAAAAGCATTCATCGAATCTCCTGCTAATGCAAAGAACTGTTAGCTGCATAACAGGAGACTAAATAGCAACGGTAAGGAATTGGTAAAGATTCCGTTATTGTTACAAAAATTGACAAAAATGGTGAAAGTCAATCGATTTTGGATTTTCGATTTTGGATTTTCGATTTTCGATTGAAGCATTCACCCCACGGATAAATACGTTCGGCAAGTTTCATCGGATACAGGTTTTTTATTTCACCGGTCCTGAGTCTGCTTTCGGAATGAATCACGTGGCGGGTATCCTGGATGCTTGATTGTCAATCATCCCATCCCAAAATCTCTGCTACTTCTTCCGTCAAGGTGATGGGTTGGATCGGTTTGGCAATTACCCCAGCTACCGCCATCTTGGCAAATTTAGCCCGATCGCTGGGCAAAACTTTGGCTGTCACCAGAATCACTGGAATCGATCGGGTAATCGGATCGGACTGGAGGAGCTCGTACA
Source organism: Microcoleus sp. T3_D1 (assembly GCF_036700405.1). Lineage (NCBI taxonomy): Bacteria > Bacillati > Cyanobacteriota > Cyanophyceae > Oscillatoriales > Microcoleaceae > Microcoleus > Microcoleus sp. T3_D1. Next base: position 21,674 of record NZ_JAUBOV010000031.1, on the reverse strand, counting down.
GGGCAAACCCATCCATTCCCGGCATAGATACATCTAGCAAAATAGCGTTGGGTTGTTCTATTTGCAGTATTTGTAAACATTCCTCTCCCGATCCGGCCCCCACTGTTTCCCATCCGCCTAAATCTTCTAAGCAGGCTTGCACAAGTTCCCGAAGGTGTTCTTCATCGTCAACAACTAGAATTTGTCTGTCTGTCATGGGATTTTGGATTGGAGATTTTGGATTGTGGATTGATGCTACAGATTAATCTAAGCGTTATTCAATGGTGCGTAAGGGTAGGGTAAAGCAAAATGTGCTGCCTTCACCTAAGATACTTTCCGCCCAGATTTTGCCGCCATGCCGCTCCACTATACTGCGACAGATTGCTAAACCTAAACCGGTGCCTCCTCTTTCACGGGAGTCGGAGGCATCGACTTGCTGAAATCGCCCAAAAATGAGTTCTAGTTTATCGGCAGGAATGCCTCGCCCGCGATCGCTAACTTGGAACAGCACAAAGTCTGTCTGGTTTTCGGCACTCAGATGAATTGTGGAATCGGCAGGTGAGAATTTAATCGCATTACTGAGCAAATTTGTTAAGGTTTGGACGATCGCATCTCCTGTTGCCCAGACTTCGGCATCCGTGGGGGTAACGATTAATGATATCTGCTGTTGAGTAGCGATCGCCTGAATGCTATCTACTGCTTGCTGCATCAAATCGGCAGCTTTGCAAAGGGTTTTCTCCACAATTGCCCGCCCGGAGTCTAGGCGCTCCAAATCTAAAATATCATTAACCAGGTTCACTAAACGATTGGTATCGAGGAGGGCTATTTCAATCATGCGTCTAGATTTTTCGGGTTTTTTATCATAAACCCCACTTTTTATTAGCCCCAATGACATTTGAATTCCTGTCAAAGGAGTGCGAAGTTCATGGCTGACAATGCCAATGAACTCATCTTTAATGTGTTCGATCCTTTGTCGTTCGGTAATATCTTCCCCAATGCTGATAGTTCCAATGATGTTTCCCTCTGAATCTTGCAAAACGGTATTGTTCCAAGCAATGAACCGTTCTTCACCCGATTTGGTCAAGATGGGATTTTGATAATAGGGACCATATTGCTGGGCTAAAACTTCCGAAAAAACAACTGGAAGCGATTGTTGAATAGAACGGGGTAATAATTTTTTAAACCAATTTTTTCCGATCACTTCTGGCTGAGTATATCCTGTGAGTTGTAAGAAGAAAGGATTAACGTAATTGACATTTCCCCTTATATCAAGTCCGACAACAATCAACTGCACGTTATCCAAAAGCGATCGCCAGCGTCGTTCGGCTTCTCGGATCGTGGCTTCGGCTTGCTTGCGTTCTTGCAGTTCGACCTGAAGTTGTCGGTAGAGTTGGGATTGCTGAATGGCGATCGACAATTGGCTGGCAATCTGTTCAAGTAAGTCTATTTCCCATGATTGCCATTTACGAGGTGCATTATTTTGGTATATAGCTAACAAACCCCAGAGATTGTCTCTCAAAAATATCGGGAAAACTGCATAACTTTTTGCTTGAAATTGTTCCACTAGCTCGATATGACAGGGTTGAAGTTCAGCGCTGTAAATATTATTAATAACAAAATTTTCATGATTGCGGAATCGACCGCCGTGAGTTTCTTGCAGATAGGTATCTGCACAAGTTTTTTGAAGTTCGCTTCCTATCAGTTTTACCCAATCCTCACCAACTGACTCCACGACAAAATCACCACTCCAATCAGGATTAAAGCGGTAAATGGCAGTGCGATCCGTTTGTAATGTCTGCCTGATTTCAGTAACAGCAGTATTTAGAACGGCATTCAGATCCAAAGATTGGCGAATCCCTTGAGTAATCCTCCAGAGCAAATTTTCCTTTCGGGATTTCTGTAGTAAGGCTGCTGCCGCCTCTTGTCGAAGTTCTTCGAGGTGCTTCGCTACTGTGATATCTTGATGAACTGCCACCAGAACATCGCCATAGTCGGAATGATTGAATACAGAGCAAGTTGCACTGCACCAAAATGGAGTCCCATCTTTCTTGACATTCTGAACTTCATAGCTAAATTCACCCGTTTGTAAAACGGCAGACCGAATAGCTTTATTTACATCTTCAGGACTGACCGATGCGCTGCCATAGTTGAGAATTGAAACGTGGTGACCGTTGAGTTCGCCCAAGTCATAGCCAAACATCTGCTCAAATTTAGGATTGGCATAGACAATAAGTGCATTATCTGTTCTTACTAAACAAATGCCTTCGGCCATGTTGCGGGTAATGACAGCCTGAAGCTCCAGCATTTGTTCGGCTTGTTTAAGCTTAGTCAGATCGCGAACAATAACGATTATCCCTACAATATTTTCGCCTGCATCACGTAAAGGTGTATAAGTAACGCTCAAAAATTGCCTGACTGAATTTGGAGAATCAAACCAGTTTTCATACTGAATCTTTTCGCCCGTCAAACATCTGTCTAACCGAGGTTTTATCATGTTATCGAACACGTCGGGATTCAGAATATTTCTAACAGAATTTCCGATAACTTCGCTTTCAGATTTGTTGCACCAATTCAAATAAGCTTGATTGACTATTTGATAAATATAGTTGCAATCCATCAACACAATCCCATCTGTTGTATTGAATACGATGCGTTCATATTGGCGGAATGCTTCTTCTGTACGTTTGCGATCGGTGATATCAAATACGCTAGAACGACTCATCATGAAGTTACCTGCTTCATCATAAATTGCTGTAGCATTTAGGTTAATCCAAAGGGGTTTTCCATTTTTAGTCAATAGCTGAAACTCTAAATTCTCGATCCAGCCTTGTTTTTTAAATAAGGGAAAGTTTTGATAATAATTTTTTTTACTTTCCATCGTGATTAAATCAACAAATTTCTTTTTGTGCACAATTTCCTCGCGGGAATAGCCTAACCACTTCAGTTCCGTATCATTAATCATAATTATTGTTCCTGCAGCATCTACAGAATGATAGCCACAGGGAGCCTTATTATAGAGGTCTTCAACTTGAGTGATAGAGTGTTGCAAGCTATCGTTGACTTCACTGAGTTCTGGTGTTTGTTCTATGCCTGGTTGTTCGAGTTCAGTATGGAGTTGCTGTAGGGAAATTCCTGCTTGTTGGCGCTCGCTCACTTCCGTTTGTACTTGAGGAAATAAATCAGCTTGCTGAATGGCAATTCCAGCTTTAGTTGCTAGCTGTCGCATGAGTTCAATTTCTGATGGTTGCCATTCGCGAGGTGCTGCACAGTGATGGGCAATCAATAATCCCCAAAGTTCTTCTCCCTTAAGGATAGGAATAACCAGGTTAGCTCTAACTTGAAAAGTGGTCAGGAAGGCCCGGTGACAAGGATCAATTTCGGCAGTATAAATATCAGATTTAGAGGTGAATAAGCCTTGTTTGAATGGTGCGATATAGCTTTCACCCACGCAAGGATCGTGTATCTGAGTGGATAAGATGGCTGTCCATTCTGAACCAACTGACTCTACCAACACCTTTCCGCTCCAGTCGGGAGCAAATTGGAAGATAATTACGCGATCGCATTGCAGAATGTTTCTGAGTTCCGTTACCGTAGTGTTGAAAATATCTTCTAGATTGACGGATTCGGAGAGAGAAAGTGCTGTTTTAGCAAGGATTTGTTGTTGCTGTTGTTGCAATTCCCCATTATTCTCATCAGTATGTTCTATCATTAATCTACTTAATTAATTACATTTTTTAGATTGAGGCAGAAACCAGGTTTTTAGCCCTTGTGCGTAATACCAATTTAATGTGAAGTTGCACATATCTCGATCCCCCTAAATCCCCCTTCTTAAGGGGGACGAAAGATCGGAATCTTGTCCCACCCTTATTAAGGGGGGCTAGGGGGGATCGGATTCTACGGGGCCTCATAAAAAATTGGTATAAGTTTTATTTAAGTATTCCCACCCTGAAGTAAAGGACGACTGCGCCTGATTCGGCTGAGTACCCGCGTGACTAATTCAGGCCCTAGTACCGGCTTGGTAATAAAATCATCGGCTCCCGCTGCAAAGGCTTGTTGGAGAGATTCTGGATCGGTATGGGCTGTCACCACCAAAATCGGTAAATTTTCCCATTGGATATCTTGTCGCACCACCTGACACAATTCTAACCCGCTAACGATCGGCATTTCTAGATCAAGCACTACTAAATCGGGTTCAGTGCTAATTAACACCTCCCAAAATTGCTGTGGTTCTTTGAGAATTGTCACCTCAATTCCCCAAGGAGTGAGTAAGGCTGATAATTTAACCAGCATCACAGGGTCATCATCTACGATTAAGACTTTCGCTTCTGAAGTTTTGGGACTGGGTAAAACACGGGCGATGGCTCGAAAAATTTGCTCGGTGGTTGCAGGTTTGTGGAGAAATTGCTTAGCACCTAAGCGCGATACTGCCAAGCGATCGGCAAGACTATCTCGTCCGGTAAAGACAATTATAGGCAGGTTAGGCGATCGCTCGGCGAGCTCTCGCAGTAGCGTCAATCCATCTTCCTCTGTCTCTGCAAAGCTTAAATCTAGTAACATCACATCGGGCATTGACAGTGCAAGACGCGATCGGGCATCAGTAATATTCGGCGCAATTTTCATCCGCAATCCCCAAGCTTCGGATTCTACTTTCAATCGCTCCGTTAATGCAGCATCATCATCAACTACCAAAACCCGATAGTTGAAAGTTGAAATAGTAGAAACTGGTACAGCCGTTGATGTAATCGGTGTTTTGGCTAATTCCTGCTGTAATCCTGTCACCAATTCCGAGAAGCGGGTAATTTCCTCAGCAGTCAAAGAGCCATATTTTATTAGCAAATGCTCTGCCGAGCGTGCCAATTTCCAGCCTTCGGGATAACCAAAAGATCCCAGAGATCCCGCCAATTTATGAGCTTCATGTTTTGCCGCTTGCTGTAATTCTGTTTCTAAATTTCCTGCTAATAGAGCCGTTTTTGCCTCTTCCAATACAGCAATTTGTTGGTTGAAGCATCCCCGAAATCGCTCTAAAACTTTGTCGGTCTCGGACTTATCTACCGCGCGAGATTGATGTTTTTGGGTGCGTTCAATCCCAGGATTATTTGAACTAGACGACGCAGATTGGGGGTACGGTTTCAGTCGATAGCCCATGCCATAAACTGTTTCGATGATTTCTTCAGTTAAGCCGCCGGCCTTCAGTTTCTTTCTGACATCCTTAATATGAGTGATAATGGCGCGATCGCTGGGTGCGTCATCAAATCCCCACAGACGATCCAAAATAGCACTGCGACTAAAGATGCGATCGGGATTTCGCAGTAATAATTCCAGCAGATTATATTCTGTCGGTGTCAGTGAAATTATTTGTTCGCAAAATGTCACTCTACCAGACTCTAAATCTAAACAAAGCTCTCCCCAAGTCAATGTATTAGCCGCTGACTTCTGAGTAGAACATCCTGGGGAAAGTGCTTTACTGCGTCGCAATAAAGTTCGGATTCTTGCCAGTAATACTTCCGTAGCAAAAGGCTTGCTGATGTAATCATCGGCTCCCGCATCGAAAAGAGCCACCACCTCCGCATCTGAATCCTTTGCCGTCATTAACAAGATCGGTTTGTGGTAGCCTTGCGATCGCAATTGCCGACATAGACTAATTCCATCGAGTTTGGGAACCTGCACGTCTAACACAATTAGATCGTACTCAATTGCTGCTGCCAAGTCTAGGCCCACTTGTCCATCATTTGCCCGATCCAACCCGTAATGATTTGCTTCCAACACATTTGCCAGTGTTGCTCTCAGCCCTCCATCGTCCTCTACGAGCAGAATTTTTATTTGAGACTTCTTCATTTTGGCTGTGTGGTTTAATTTCCATGCGATCGACGCGCTTTAATGTCAGGCCGAAGCGTGGCTTTTAACTAAATCACTGCTACTCATTACTACTGCTTTTATCTTATCATTTTTGCAGTCCCATAACCTAAAAATTGCTGTCACTTCCGCAGTTTAGATAGGGAGCATCTCAGTTTTGTAAAAAGCATTTTTTTATTGTAGTGCGAGCGTCCCCGCTCGCGTATTGTACAATACGCGAGCGGGGACGCTCGCACTGTAAATGCAAAACTGAGATGCTCCCGTTTAGATAAAACCGATCGCCCTTTCCTCCATCTGCGTCCATCCGCATCTACCCGCCTGCATCTGCAGTTCAAAAAAGCGTGAAGCGAAGCTATCCCGTAGGGAATCGCCCCCAAAAAGAGCGATGGGAGCATCTCAGTTTTGTAAAAAGCATTTTTTTTACTGTAGTGCGAGCGTCCCCGCTCACGTATTAGACCTCTTGCAAAAATAATTAGGACGGGCTTTCCGGCCCATCCCACAAGAAAAAATAACTCTTGTGGGACGGGCCGGAGAGCCCGTCCCATCAATTGATGAAAAGGATTTTTGCAAGAGGTCTATTGTACAATACGCGAGCGGGGACGCTCGCACTGTAAATGCAAAACTGAGATGCTCACAAAGAGCGATCGCCCTCCCAAACCAATTATCCTTCATCCTCCGACTTTACAAGTCGGAGATGAAGATGCTATACTATTTTCAGTCTTAGCCGCCCGTAACAGGCGGCCGTGATAAAAAATGAAGACAAGTGCAGGAATCTAGAATCCGTCTAGAAAACACAGAACCTTGATAAATCAATAGTTTCAGGAGAAACAACCATGAGAAGCGACAAACGTCCTCAACAGTCTTGTGATGTAAGCGTTACTGCTGACGGCAATTCTTTGCGGTTAGCGTTCCCTAAGCGTCACACACCGTTGTGGGAACAGTTAAAGGGTAAATCACTCAAGGGTAAGCCTAACTACCTGTACCTGACTAAGTACGGCTTTAGTGCTGACAACCCAGAAGATTGGAAACGAGCTACCCAGCTAGCAATAGCAATGGAATCCGACCTTGACCACCCTGAGTGGGACAAGTTATTCGATCCGACGCTTGCCAAGTACGGCTTAGGGGGCGGTAAATACGGCAAGTTAGCCGACGTGCTGCAACTACCAGGTGCTAAGCAACCAGAACCCGAAATCACTGTAGGGGAGATGTGGGAAGCGTACCTTGAATGGAAGAAAACAGTAATTGAAGAGTCAACCTTTGTAGATGTTTTTAAAACAATGTCTAATACTCTTTTGGGTAAGGTATGGGACAGAAAAACTAACAAACACATCCAATCAGAAACAGATTTATCTGTTTTTCGATTGGATGACAAGGCTAACATTCTAATTGCAATAGAAAATATGAAGATGTCTCGCAAGACGTATTTCATAAATGAACTCAATCGAGCTTTTGATTTTTCAAAAATTAAGGGAATGTTGGTAAATCCGACTACTGAGAACCCTTTTACGCTTGACAAATTTAGTACCCCTGCTATTACAACTCAACAAAAGTACGCTTCTAAACTTGTTAATGGAGTAGAGAAAGAATGGCACGAGGTATTAGATGAGAAAGCTTTAGAGGATGATAGACGTGCTTTTACTAGAGAAGAGCGTGACATCATTATCAAGGCTTTTTATGAATCAGAAAAAGCAAGCGATAGAGATTATGCACCCTTGATTGAGTTTTACTTTTTGACTGGGTGTAGAACTGCTGAAGCTATCCCTCTTGTTTGGAGAGATATCGACTTTGATCGAAATCTAATTCGATTTAGCAAGTCACTAGGTGTGACAACTAGAAAACTCAAAGAGACTAAAACTGGAGATGTGCGATTCTTTTACTTTAGTGAGAATTCTCGATTAAGGGAGTTATTATTGAAGTTAAAAAGTGAAAGCTCAAACAGTTTAGTTTTTCCTAATGAAGATGGAAAATATCGACATCAGTCAGCAATTGCTAAAAAATGGCGAGGGTTTAACAATTCTAAGGAATTGAGTGATGGAACTAAGGTTGTTTACACGTATCCCGGTGTAGTTACTCAGTTAGTAGAAGAAGGTAAGATTTCAGGATATTTACCTCTTTATCATGCACGCCATACTTACATAACTCTTACGGCACACGCTAATAAACACGATAACAATGCTTTACTCTATATTGCTACTTCCTGCGGTAACAGTGTAGATGTGATTCTCAGACATTACCTAGGAGTAAGTGAGAAAACAAGAATTGTAGAAGTTTAGCTCTCCCACTACCGCCCCCTTAAAAGGGCGGTTTTTTTTTGGCAGTACGATCGCACGGCACGGCAACCGGAAATCTTCAATCGAGTTATGCACATGATGTGAGTGAAAGTAGGGAAGCTTGCCTTAGTCTGTGCCTTCATTCTTTATCACAGCCGCCAGTAACAGCCGCCTATTACTGGCGGCTGTGACTGGAAATGAAGACAAAAAAAAGCTAGAGTCACACTATGCAGATGATGTGATTCTAGCTTTTTACTTTCCGTGCCAGGCGACCGACGGATTAAAACTCAATCAACAAATCGTTTAGCTCTTGCCGTGTTGGCGGGAACTGTCCGCCGCGATCGTAATGGGTAAGCAACCGCTTATAGGTAATGCCCGATTTAAGGTCTCCGAAGTGTTTGGCGTAGGCATAAAGCCCTAGTTCTTGTGCTTCTGCTACCATTGCAACCTTGTCCTTTGGGGCGGTACGTCGTTCCACTATCCGATAGTGTTGAGACATCCTCACCGATTCGGGTAGTGGCTCATATGCTTTTTTTGCGATCGCTTCTAAGCACGTTAGTACCCGTAATACCTCGGTAGTAGCAGGCATCCAACAAGCCAATTTAAGTACGGCCCGTGGAGGGAGTAGGTAGTTAAGGTGAGGCTTCCCGATCCAACAGATACCCAGTACAGGCTCTGAGTATTGGACAAATGTTTCCGGGCAAGCAAACAAACCATCCCCTACCAATTGGGCTTCAAAGTTGCGAATCAACCTGTCGGTAGTTTTTGGCTCGACACCGTAAAGGGAGTCACATTGCTCTGGTAGTAGCACGGGGGCCTGGTAGTAGTACAGCCACGGCTTAACGCCAGTGGCGATATCAATGCAAGCAAAGGCCTCGGTGTGACGGATGCTATCAAATACGGCATCTCGATACCATCGTAGAGCAAGGGGCTTGTCCCACGAATAGTTAAGAGAAGCCGATCGTGGGGTATGTGGAGCGGACTGTTGTGACATAATAATATTCTCAATTGCGTCAACAATTGAGAAAACAGCAGTCATCGGGGTGCAACCCGGTGGCTGTTTCTCGCTTTTTACGATCGCAGTATTTTGCGTGCCAAGTCAATCCCTGATAGGTTAAGTTTTGTGAACCCGACGCCATACCAAAACGGACATTATCAGAACTACCCTACAGTCGGCTAGCAAGCTTTTAGTCACCTGACACAAGCGATTAGAGTCTTGAGTCAAAGAGTTTAACGGCATAATACTTGAGTTTGAGCTCCAGCTCGGAAAGAGAAGAATTGGCATATTAGGGTAGAAAATTACACAAGAGACCCGTAAGGTCTCTAGAAAATAGAGAGAAGTGTAATTTAGGTAGATTCCCCGTATGCCTTCATTTTTTATCTTAGCCGCCTGTAACAGCCGCCTAACATGGGCGGCTGTTATACAAAGTAAGGAAAATGCGTCTTGTGTATAAATATTTGTGAGATTCAGTATAAATTTTTCTCGCTTTGTATAGACTTTAATATACGAGAAAATATTCCTAGACCTATAGAGGTTCGAGAAGAAGTATAGCGTTGTATAGCAATTATTTGTGGGATATTTGCCATCTGGTTGTAGGTTATAATTCCAACAGCAGAATTTGTCCGCTTGCACCCGCAGGCAAAAAAAGCCCCGCTACCTCTGATAAAGGTGAACGGGAGACAATCAAATTTAAAATTCAGTTTCAACTTAGCATTATTTTCTAGACTTTTTCTAGCAATTTTCTAGAAAGTCCCCTTGCCGGAAGGGTATATCACGGCAATTGTCTCCAATCACTAACACCAGGGATAGCGGTTATCCACCCTTACAAAAGGAACAACCGCTATGGACAGTGTATCATCAATTTCTCAAACTGTTGCCGCTACTCGCAACAAATCTTTACTCAATGCCGCCGACCAAGAGTATCTGAGAATCGAGCGCAAGCTTACCCTCGACTGGATGTACGCAAGTTGTGGGAGCGCGGATATCCCGAAAGCCACGATATTACTGGGATATGAAGCAAAATCACCCTGTATCGTGTTCTACAGTGACGGGATGGAGCAATTGCAACTCCGACCGATTACCCCGTGGGCTTCAAAGGATGGAAAGCTTCCCAAGTACCGTACCCCGAAAGGTGAATATGACGCTTTCCTTGCCAATCATCCAGAAATCGAAGCGTATTGGACTGATTTAGAGGCGCTTAAAACCCGATGCTTCACCATTAACGGCAAACCTTACTTGCTAATTACTGAAGGCTGCATAAAAGCGATTACAGGCTGTATGCACGGCATTCCAACGGTAGCCCTAATGGGGATAGATATGGGATTAACCCCAAAAGCAAAAGGTGAACCCGATTTAGTCCCTGCATTGAAACGATTAGCTGAAGCGGGTTTTAACTTTATCATCTCTTATGATTCCGATCCACCTGAGAACGTGGAAACCATAAAGAATGTTCGCCGTGCAGAAACAAAGCTCGCTAAATTCCTGAAAGCCTCTGGCTGCGAGGTACTATCAGTCACGGGTAAATGGGCATCAGAGGACGGTAAAGGGATGGATGATTTTATCAACAACAAGGGGATTGAAGCTTTCAGGGCAATTCTGATAAAAGCTGATAGCGCTATCGAATCGCATGACAGAGGCGATACCCGTTCGCTAGTCAAAGGCAAAAAACCACCGACACCCCGCGAAATTGCGGCAGAGTTGGCTGAAGAGTATCGCCCCCATTGGAAATACCACGAAGAACAGCAAACATGGCGGGGATGGACTGGCAAGTGTTGGGAAAAGATAAAACCGGGCCCGTTTAAAAGCCTGATTGTTACTACGCTGGATGCAAAGGGCATCAACTACAGCGGGATTGAGTACGTTAACAACGTCATTGAAATGCTCAAGTGTTACCTGCGAGAAGTCTACTGGCAGACGTGGGATAAGTCCCGATACGTCAATTTTGAGAACTGCGTACTTGACGGCGATACCCTTGAAACCTTGCCACACTCACCCGGCATGGGATTTACTTCCTATTTACCCTTTCCCTACCAGCCACTAACAGGCGATTTAAGCGCACCGCTGGAAGCACTAAAGGTAAATTGCCCTAATATTAACCAATTCTTTCAGACGGCGATGCAGGGTGATGTCAAGAAAATATTCAAGCTACTGGCAATCATCAACAGTTGCCTCCGGTTTAGCTTTTACGGATATCAGCAGTTTGTTCACTTTATAGGGGTTCCGGGTTCCGGTAAGGGTACTTGCTCCCGGTTAATGGAAAAAATCGTAGGCAAGGGCAATAGCCAACCTTGCAGCCTCGACAGCCTGAAAGACGGATCAACCTTAGCTAGCATCATTGACAAGCAATTAGTAGTTTTTGGCGATGAACGTAAGCCCGTGGGTGTTGACAGCATTCTCCGACTAACTGGTGGGGATAACGTCAACTATCGGGAAGTGTACCAGCCAGCGGCAAACTCCCATTTTTACGGACTGCTGCTTATCTGTAGCAATGACCCTATCTTCATGGGAAACACTACCGGGCTAGAGCGGCGCTTGTGTCTGGTTAATTTTGAAAATGCCATCCCCAAACACCTGCGAAACTCCGAGATGGAAGCCACATTTGACGGTGAGATTGCCTCGTTAATCGCGATCGCACTTTCACTCCCCAGTAGTGAAGTGAAGCAGGCGATTCAGGGTATCGGCGATGCTGAGATTGCAGATTTCAAGGCTGCTGAATGGGATATGAAGGTACGGATGGACAGCTTGGCCGCTTTCTTTGAGATGGAGCTAATTGTCGAGGATGGAACATCAATCCGTGCGGGCGACCTGTTTGACAGTTATAAAGATTTTTGTGAGGAAATTAAAAAACCTGCGATGAGCCTGACAACTTTTTCGCCGGGTCTAGAGAAACTTTGCGCCGAACTGCACCTGCCAGTCGTTCGCGATCGGAGTGGCCGGCACGTCACTTTTGTCGGCTTAAGGTTGAGGGGTAAAAATGACTACCACCTCACCTATTCCCAACAACTAGCACCGCTTTGCAGGACTTCTGACAGCACTTGCAGCACTTCTGCAGGAGTTAGTGCAGGACTTCCACCCTTACGGGATATAGGTTTGCAGGACTTGCAGGACTTATCCCCAAACATTTTGGCAGAAAGTGAAAACACCGAAAAAACAAAAAGTGTAGGTCAAGAAAAACAGGAAAAACTGGAAGTAAAGGAAGTTGCCCCCTCAAGTCCTGCAAGTCCTGCAAACCCTTTACAAGACAAGGGTTTAAGTCCTGCACTAAGTCCTGCACTAAGTCCTGCAAGTACCCCTTCAAGTCCTGCAAGTACCCCTTCAAGTCCTGCAAGTACCCCTTCAAGTCCTGCTTATATGCAAACCACCGCCAACAGACAGCGGGCGAAAAGGATGGCTGACGAATACCGCGAAGCAGAAGCGAGCGGCGATACCGAAAAAATAGAAGAGATAAGGAAATTTATTAAGAGCACCGATGGACTTCACTTGAGGGGTTTTTTCAAACAAGCTCTTAAGGGCAAAAAAGAAAATGACACTCAGCCAACAACTCAGAAACAACCCTTGGCAATCGGTGACTCGGTGGAAATTACCCTAAAAAGCGATTACCAGGGGCAAAAGGGCATAATTGCCGATATTGGATATGGGGCAAGGGAGCTTGACTATTACGTGGAAATTGAAGGCAAGAGAATGATGGTTACGATTCCAATGGGCGTGGATAGTTTTCCCTACTTGAGAAAGCTGTAACAATTACATATCTGGGTATGTTACTTTTTAAATAGTGTGTTATGTTGGTATCATACTAAAAAAAGTGACATACTATGGCTACCGACAAGAAACACATCGCTGTTTACCTCGCACCCGAAGTCGAACAAGCGTTAATCGCTTTCTGCGAACAGAAGGGGCTGAAGTCTAAGAAGGGTACTATGTTTTCGGCTGGCGTCAATGCTGTACTGACTGAATTTTTCGGTACAGCAGCCGATGCTACCGTAACAGAAGAAGGTAGCACACCATCACCTGCGAGTAACACACCATCTAAATCTAGTAACATACCAGTTAAGCATTATAGTGACATACCTGCCAAGAACAACATACCTACTCCGGCAACAAGTAACACACATATTGGAAGTGTTGCTGTAGAGGTACTGCCGGGAAAATCCCTTGCCCTGAGTGAGGGTGAGGCTGAATCACTCAGGCAGGAACTAGATGCGGTACGTATCGAGAATCAGCGGTTACAGAGTATGTTAGATAACTCAGAGACTGAAAGGGAAAAACTTAATCAACAGTTAGAGGAAGCTCGATCACAACTTGAGACAGTACAGGTCAACCCGCCGACAACGCCAGTAGCTAAATTTAAGCTACCAGAAGCGGGCCGCTTACTCAACCAATTAAAAGCCAAGCGCAAGAAGTCCAAGTGCGACCTAGCAGATCTAGAGGAAATTTTGGATATGCTGGATAGCTTGTTACCTTAACTCAGTGCGATCGCACGGCACGGTAGTTCATTCACATCATGCACATAGTGTGAGTGACACGATCGAACTACCGTGCCAGCAAAATATATATGCCACGGTAAAGCCAAGCTAATGAAAGCTTGCGTCCCCTAGGCTCTAGAGCGAGTACGGTATGGTGTCGGTAGTGATTTACCCTGAGTGTCAAGTCTATTTTTATTCATAGCCGCCAGTAACAGCCGCCTATTACTGGCGGCTATCCCCAAAAATGAAGACTTAAAAGCACTACCTCACCCTGCACCCTAGGGCTTGCGACTTTTTCGCCCTAAAATCCCAGAAAGCAAAATTTAAAATGGCAATTACCATCGAAAAACCCGATTTTGCTCTGAGGCCTGCAGTGCGATCGCAAATATCGCTACGTGTAGTGCGACTAGAATTTGTCTAGAGAAAAATCACTCTTAAGTAACCTAGCTGAACGTCTGAAACGACGTAAACACGTTCTCACTCTAGAATTACTCTAGAATCTAGAGTGAGAATGGCTGAAACTATTGATTTTGCGTTTTATGGCTACTCCTTTACAGGAGGACGCCCAGAAATCACCATAAATCCCACAGACTCAAGAGTCATGTGCGGGCGGCGAATCCCAGCTAAAACCGCTTGACTCAACAAACTTTCCGTACTGATTTCCTCAGCCAAAACCGATTCTAAAAGTTGTTCGGATTTAGAAAGTCGATTCAAGCGCAATTGCAATTGATTCACCCGGTTTTCGAGTTGGATAGCAGCAGTAACAGCAGATCGATCGCACATTTCCACAAAAGCCGATCGCCCGCGCAGCAATTCCTCCGATACCACCCGTCCCTTTTGACAAAAATCATCCCATTCTAGCGGATCGACAAAACTGTCAATCAGCGACGTGCGATTTTTCGACAAATTGTAATCCCGATTTGGCCCGCCTTTCCCCTTATAAGGCCGCTGCAAAATCGCTAGAATTTCCGCATCTTCCACCAGTGACATCTGCTGGCTGCGAGCATCTACAAACACAGTTTCAAAAATTTGGAGAAACAGAGCATCAGCGCGGCGCTGCAAAGCTTTCAAGTTGTAATTTTCGATATTTTGTGCTTGCAAAACTTGCTCGGCTGGCTGCACATCAGTCTGGATTGAATAATTAAACTGAAAGCCGAACCACTCCTTCCCAGGCGCAGCATCCCAACTTTCATCATGCCGCCACATGGCAAAAGCTTGACCGCGATCGTCCCAGCGAATATAAGAGCTAATTGCATCGATCAATCCCTCACCAATGCGGTAAAGAGCAACATCCGCATTCTGATAAGCAATACGGCGATTGTAACTACCATATTGCTGGCAATAAGGAACCAATCTGGTCATCAAATCGTTCGAGGGAATTAACGTTTTTTGAGTAGGTTTATAGCGCATCAACCCCGATACACTCGGATGTTCGATTTGTTTGAAGTGAAGAGCTTGACACAACCAACCTTCAGTAGCCCGCTGCATTTCTTTATGCTTAGCATCGCAGTTGTCGAGAGATTCAAAATACTGAGATGCACTGTCATCAAGAGTATCAATTTCATCAAGAACGTACTGTTCGTCAATTTTGATTTTCTCTTGTTCGATTTCAGTTTTAATCGCTTCAATTTCGCTTGATAAGCCCTTGCCTCCCTCAGCAAACAACTTTTCTTCAAGTTTGAGAATTTTTTCCTCAGCATAAAACTGAAGGCTGGCAATAGATTTGTTGAAGATATCAAACCCATCTTTTAAAACTTGAAACCAAGCTTCGTGGGGACTCTCTGGCAAATCCGGGCCTGCAAACAAACAAAATTGCACTCCCATTTTGCTGCCAATGCGATCGACTCTGCCGAGTCTTTGTTCTAACTGATGGGGAAACCACGGCAAATCGAAGTGAACTAACCAATCTGTCAATTGCAGATTTACCCCTGCTTCAGCCGATCGATCGCACACTAAGATAAAACAATGGGGTTCAGTCTTAAACCGCTTGAGACTAGCCTCAACATCATCAGCCGATTTGGTCGTGTCATGGCTGGCGATCGCATTTTTACCAAAGATTTTAGCTAAATTTTCCGCAATCTCTTTACAAGTTGCAGTAAAACTGGTAAAAATCACAATTTTCGGGAAACGCTCGCCCGGAATCGGTCGTTTAATTTGCTGTTGAATTCTCGACAGCAAATCGCGAGGTTTGCTGTGATACTCGCGCGGAACCTTCAAAGCAACTGCCAGAAAGCGGAGAATCGCGATTCGTAACAAACTCAGTCGATCGAGTCCTTCCTGGGGCTTTTCCAGGGTATTGAGCAAGGTTTCCAGCATTTCCCTTTCTTCGGGAAACAGCTCCGTTTTGGTCAAAATTGTCGTGTCATTTTGTCCAAATTCGCGATCGAGCTCAGGAGTCGATTTTTTCTGCAAGCGAGCTTTGACAACCCGTTCTAAAACATTCAGCCAAGTACCCGAAGCGCGGAAAAATAGCAGAAATATTCTCTGATATTCGCTCGACTTGGGAGCGACTGTGCGCCATTTATCGAGTACGGTTTGAATTTCCGACCACTGTTCATCATTCAGATCATACTCAGTTTTGGGGACAGCCTCTCGCTCAAAAATCACATCTTCAACCGCATCCCGGCGGTTGCGAAGGATGCGACGATGCAGGCGGTAGGTATCTCTAACATGAGTGCGAATAGTTCGGACAAGCCGAGCCTGTTCTGCTGTTTCTTCCGTTTTCAAACAACTTTCTAACTCTGTTGCTAATCCGATTAAATAATCATCTTTGGCAAAAATAGTGCGAAGTTGAGCGATTTTTGTTGCCAAAACAGCAGGCTTGGCATTTTCTCGGAAATCGAGCAAAGCGCGACCGATTTCTTGACGGTTTTGCACCTGTTCTTTGAAGCTTTCCAGGTCATCAAGACGGTAAGTTGTGGGATCTAGCAAATGCAGCATTGTTAGAAAATCTTGCTCGTGGCCGATAACTGGCGTTGCAGATAATAACAATACATTTTTGCTTTTCTGAGCTAGTTTCTGACAAAGTTCAAAGGACTGCTGCTGAGCGCGATCGCTCGAATTTGCCATTGCTGCCACATCATGCGCTTCATCGACAATCAGAAAATCTAAGTTAGCGTTGCGGCTAATTTGATTGATGTCGCTAACAGCCACAAGCTGCACTCGGTCAGCAAAATGAGACAAATAGAATTTATTTTCCAACTCCTGCCGCCACTGTTCGAGCAAGTATTTCGGAACCAGAACCACAGCGCGTCCGTTGGGTTCATCTAGCAGAAATTGGCGGAGAATTGTGCCGGCTTCTACTGTTTTTCCGAGTCCTGGTTCGTCTGCCAATAAATAGCGCACGATTGGGTCTTCTAGGACGCGCCGGACGACTTCTACTTGGTGCGGATAGAGGTCTATGTTAGCAGAAATTAAACCCGTCATGCCGCGACTGACGGCCCGCTGTTCGATCGCAGATTGAACGAATGCCAATCGGCGATCGTGAAAATACGGCGTTTCTTGGCCTTTGACTGCTAAAATGTCGATCGGATCGGCGATCGGGATATTGCAGCGAACGTAAAGTTCGGTTTCAACAGCTTGCAAACTTTGGCTGTCGGGGAGGTCAATTTCGTACTCTAATTTATCTTCATCCCAGTCATAAACTCGCCCAATTATCCATCTTTCCTGAGTGGTACTCCAGAGGTAGCAGCGGGTTTGGCGCTGAAGTCTAGCTTCTTGCAGTAGACTTAATGGCACAGTTTTGCGGATGCGGTTTTTAACTGAGCAAAAATATTCAACTACCGCCTCGGTACGCGATACCTCGACAACTTTTCCGACTCCCAAATCGTTTCTGGGCGATCGAACTAACGAACCAACATCAATCATAGTTTCAGCCTGACAATACTTACTAGAATACACTAACGCCTTTCACGTTAAAATTTTTAGCAAAATGCGATTTTTGCCGCCGTCACTTTTCTAGTCAAATGACAGTCAATCTTGTATTCTGAGAAAAATAAGTTTAGCATAGTAACTCACATTTTGCACCATTCTGAAGAACGGGCAAGATGCCCGTTCCACAAAAGATAAATTTTCTTGTGGAACAGGCAAGATGGCTGTTCCTAAAAGGCTACTTGAGAATGGTGCAACCTATGAGTTAAAACTCACATCTTGCACCCTTCTCAAGAACGGGCAAGATGCCCGTTCCACAAAAGATAAATTTTCTTGTGGAACAGGCATCTTGCCTGTTCCTAAAAGGCTACTTGAGAAGGGTGCAACCTATGTGTTAAAACTCACATTTTGCACCCTTCTCAAGAACGGGCAAGATGCCCGTTCCACAAAAGATAAATTTTCTTGTGGAACAGGCATCTTGCCTGTTCCTAAAAGGCTACTTGAGAAGGGTGCAACCTATGTGTTAAAACTCACATCTTGCACCCTTCTCAAGAACGGGCAAGATGCCCGTTCCACAAAAGATAAATTTTCTTGTGGAACAGGCATCTTGCCTG
>NZ_JAUBOV010000031.1:0-3525 GCF_036700405.1 Microcoleus sp. T3_D1 | reverse complement strand
TTGCACCCTTCTCAAGAACGGGCAAGATGCCCGTTCCACAAAAGATAAATTTTCTTGTGGAACAGGCATCTTGCCTGTTCCTAAAAGGCTACGATTTTCTGTCCGAAGAAAACCTAGTGAAACAATCTCAAACCCTTGATTCAACGCCCTTGAGTGCGTAAGTCCTGAATAACTAATTTCGAGGAAGGAAAAATAACGCCTAGATTACCGGATTCCCATTTCTGATATTTCTGCATAACACTGCTATAAATTTCCGACTCTGTAAACTCTGCTAACCAAGCTTGTAGCGGTGGCCAAGGCTGTTCGTTGAACCAAGTTTGATCTGTATGAGCGAATTGACGAACAAAAGGTGCGATCGCCATATCAGCCAATGCTACATTGTTACCAAACAAATATTTAGTCGCACTTAACCGTGAGTTGAGTTGTTCCAGGAATAAAGAACCTTCATAACGATGTACTTTGGCATCAACACCGGGATAACGATCGGGGTACTTATAACGGTCAAGATGATATTTAAACCTATCATCAAATAGAGCGATAAGTTCCAGCATTTCTGCCAGAGAACCTTGCTGTGGCATCAACCATTTTTCAGGATCATGTTGTCTCAATGCCCACAACATGATATCGATACTTTGATCGAGTACGCGCCCATCAACATCAATCAATATTGGTACTGTACCTTTGGCAGATACCTCCAACATCTCTGGTGGTTTGTCTCGCAAAACAACTTCCCGCAACTCACACACCCGATTGCTAACCATCAAGGCCAAGCGCGCGCGCATAGCATAGGGACAGCGGCGGAAGGAATACAAAATCGGGTAGGTTGCTGACATATTATATGTTTAGTCGATCGCGCGATCGGGTTTTTCGGGTCAGAAACCCGGTTTCTTTCGATATTTCTCGTCGCCAAACAAGATTTTTCGTAGAAACCGGGTTTCTTTGAGCTTAGTGAATAATACTATTAGTCGATCGCACCATCTACTTTTTCCTTCCCATCGTAGCGCGCGCCTATATGTACTTGGTTGCGACGCTTAGCTAGCTCAATCTGACGTTGACGTTCAGATAAGGCTTGTTTTTTGGTTTCAGTTTTTGAGTCATGACAATGAGGACAACTCACACCAAGTACAAATAATTCAGAAGCCTTATCTTCCTGACTAATCGGGTGACGACAACCGCGACAAAGTTCATAGTTACCCGGCTTTAAGTCCTGACCAACAGAAACCCGTTCATCAAACACAAAACATTCACCTTCCCAACGACTTTCTGCTTCCGGCACTGTTTCCAAATATTTTAAAATTCCGCCTTCGAGATGATAGACTTCCTCAAAACCTTGACTACGCAAAAAAGCAGTAGATTTTTCGCAGCGAATACCACCCGTGCAAAACATTGCCACCTTGGGTTTATTGCGTAAAGCAGTTTCCCGCAGCACCCATTCAGGTAACTCGGAAAAGCTTTTTGTTTTTGGATTAATAGCGCCTTCAAAAGTACCCATAGATACCTCGAAGTCGTTACGCACATCAACCACGACAACATCGGGATCGTCAAGCAGCTTATTCCACTCATCAGGCTTAACATATTTGCCAGCCATGAGGCGGGGATTAATGTCCGGTACTCCCATCGTGACGATTTCGCGCTTCAAGCGTATTTTCAGGCGGTAAAAAGGTGCTTTTTCCGAGAAAGATTCCTTGTGTACCAGATCGGCAAAACGCGGGTCACTACGCAAGAATGCCAGCACTGCGTGTACGCCCTCGGACGGGCCCGCAATAGTGCCATTGATGCCTTCTTGGGCCAGTAAGATAGTGCCTTTAACGTTGTTGTTGTTGCAACAATCGATTAGCGGTGCTTTCAGCTCAGCAAAATCAGGTAGTTCAACGAACTTATATAAAGCAGCGGTTAAGAAATAAGCCATATATCGAATTTATAGCACTAATTAATTTTCATACTTCTATGAAAATTCAGTCAAAGCGGACGGTGGGACTCGAACCCACGACGTTCAGCATGGGAAGTGGTAAGTACCAGTCACGCAATCCTATGCTGGGAAAGGGTTACATCTTTCAGACTGATTTTTGTCTCCAATTTTGTCTCCAAATTGTCTCCAAAATGCTAACCTTGTCCTGTTGCTTTTGAAATTTTACCATGACCGATGCGTCTAGTAGAGCCAAGAAAGGATCAGTAGTTGTCCAGACTCGCAGTGGTAGACTGCGCTTGCAGTTGCCCCGCCAGATTTACGGGGGCGATCGTAAGTACCTGTACCTGAACCTGTCTGACACCCCTGAAAACTGGGAACTGGCACAAGCTAAAGCCCAACTGATTGAATCTGATATCAGGTTTGAGCGTTTTGACCCTACCCTTAAAAAGTACAAGCCGCAAACTCACTTGACCGTCGTTGAGACTATCAAGGTCAAGCCCGAGCTGACTTTGACTAAATTATTTGAGAGATATTTAGAGTTCAAAAAACCTGCTGTCAAGCCCACAACTTTTCACTATTTAGTAACGAGTATTCAGGCTTACATTAACCGCTGTCCCTACCAAAGTTTGTCCGAGGATGATGCTTTGCAAGTACGCGCGTGGCTGCTAGGCGATACTACTAACAGCATGACTAAGCGAGTTTTAACTTACGTGAATGCAGCGGTTGAATGGGGGATTAAATTTAAAATTATCACCAGGTTGTCCGCTTCCCCTTTTAACGGGATGGCAGCCGACTTGCCAAAACACAACTGGCAAAGTGACCCTGAACCTAACGCTTTTAGTCCCGCAGAAAAGGCATTGGTATTAGAAGCTTTCAAGAACCACAAAGGGAATTGGAACGGCAGAGGCTATGGAGGGCAGAAGCTTTGCTACTATTACCCTTTGGTGCAGTTTTGGTTTATGACTGGATGCCGTCCCTCTGAGGCTGTTGGCTTGAGGTGGCGCGATATTGGCTCAGACTTTTCTCACGTTGTATTTAACGGCAGTGTGCAGCATCCGGGCGGGATAGAGACTAGGGTTGATGGCAGTAAAAACAATAAGCGTCGTAGGTTCCCTTGCAATCAGGAATTAAGCGAGCTTTTAAGAAGTATTGAGCCGGAAAACTTAACGGACAAAAACAGTCTGGTTTTTCCCTCACCCAAAAAGGGCGGGGCGATTAATTACAGCAATTTCACTATCCGCACTTGGCACAAGTTGGTTGACCCAATCACTGAGAAAACTCGCGAGATTGAAGGACATCGTAAAACTCCTACTCCCTACTCTTGTCGGGACACTTTTATCAGCGAACAAGTTGGCAAGGGTGTACCGAGTGCGGTGGTGGCTAAGTGGTGTGATACGTCTGAGAAAGTGATTAATGCTGTCTATTTGGATGGCAAGATTTTGGAGCATTTACGCCCGCTTTGATGCTGTTAGGATGTTGATTCTAGAGGCGACTTTTGCGAAATAAAACTTTACACTTCCTGTGTTGACAAGGAAGTGTAAGTCTGCAATCGTGAGTAACTAAGGAAGATTGATGCGCGGTTGACGAGCACTTGCAATGCTAGCCAAACCACGACT